>CAUZVF010000006.1:0-20714 GCA_963582955.1 Planctomycetota bacterium | reverse complement strand
AGATTTTGCGCGGTGTTTTGGGTAAGATAGTCGCAACTCCTTTTGGTCACAAGCTTTGCATCATATTTGCGTTGTTTCGTGAATAATCCGGACTAGGAAATCCCGGTTCAGACAAGGAAGAACACACAGACGATGACTCTCGATCTGGCATTCACACCCTCTGGTCGCATCACGGTTCATCAATCGGATCGTGATCGAGAAGGCGGCGGCGAGCCTCGAGACCAAACTTCGGATGGCCGTTTGGTCGGAATCGTCAAGGCATTCGAATCGAGTCCGGCGGAAGGCCTTTTTTCGCTGGCGGCACACCGGCTCGATACAACATTGGCACCGTCGTTCGGTTACTGGCGCGATTTTGCCGCGCGTTATCTAACCGAACTCTGCCAGACTCCAGAAGGCGCGGACACTCAAGTCGTGGAGATCCCGCCGCCCGGACCCGGCGAACTGGCATCGATGCTGTTGAGCGTACCGCCGATGCCAGGCGCCGAGTATGTCTCTCGCGACAAGCTCGCGGACATTTGGCGAGACCTTGATGCGTGGGTCCGCGCCCAGGTCGCGTCCAGCCGAAAAGGACTGTCCGGTTTTTTCAAGGAGCGGGCGCCACTCTGGCACCAGGTCGGCCGTGTGTGCTTTCATCTTGCCGAGAACCGACACGATCCCGACTACCCCTTCGCTTTCCTGGCCACTTACGCTCCGAGTGTGACGGGCGGTGGTCGCGTGCAATACCAGCCGCTTAGCAAGGCTCTTGAGCAATACGCGGGCGCGAACAACAAGAATGCTCTGATCAAACTTCTCTCGCCGGTCCAGTTGGCCGCTGAGGCGAGTTCGCTTGTTCGAGAGATGGTCGATACGGGCGACATCTACCAACCGTTGGCGTGGATCCCTCAACAAGCGTACGGATTCTTGAAGGATGTGCCGCTGTTTGAGCAAAGCGGTATTTTGGTTCGACTGCCCGATTGGTGGAAGAAGCGTCCTCGTCCCAGCGTGGGCATCACCATCGGTGACAAGAAACAAAAGAGGTTTGATGTCCATGGCATGCTGGACTTCAAGATGCGGTTGGCCTTGGGTGACCAGGAACTGAGCGAAGCGGAGTGGCGCGAACTGATCGCTGGCGAAGAAGGCCTGGTGTTGCTGCGCGGGCAATGGGTCGAAGTAGATCGAGACAAACTCACCGAAGCACTCGATCACTGGAAACAGGTCGAAAAACAGGCTGTCGGCGGACTTTCGTTCATCGATGGCATGCGGCTGTTGGCCGGCGCTCCTGCGGATCTGAGCGAGGAACTTGAGCAGGACGCAGCGTATCGCGAATGGTCCTTTGTCGATGCCGGCGAATGGCTGGGGAACATTCTCGCAGACCTGCGGAGCCCGGAGAACCTCGGGCACACAGGGCCTGGCACCGACCTGCAGGCGACTCTGCGCGAGTATCAAGAGGTCGGCGTCAACTGGTTATGCTTCCTGTCAAGTCTCGGGCTGGGCGCGTGTTTGGCCGACGACATGGGGTTGGGTAAAACGATTCAAGTGCTGGCATTGCTGCTGGTGCTGAAGAAAAAGGAGAAAAAGAGCAAGCCATCACTTTTGGTTTTGCCGGCATCGCTGTTGGCAAACTGGAAAACGGAAATAAGCCGATTCGCCCCGACGCTGCGGGTCCGATTCGTTCATCCGTCCCAGACGGCCAAAGACGAATTGGCCCAAATGGCCATGGACCCCGGCAAAGCTCTGAAGAACACGGATGTCGTTCTGACAACCTATGGCATGCTGCTGCGTCAATCGTGGTTGCTCGAAGTTGGGTGGCGATTGGCTGTGCTTGACGAGGCTCAGGCGATCAAGAATCCAGCGGCCCGGCAAACGAAAACCGTCAAACGGCTCGAAGCCGAAACCCGGATCGCGCTGACTGGCACGCCCGTCGAAAACCGGCTGAGTGACCTGTGGTCTCTGTTCGATTTTCTGTGTCCGGGTTTGCTTGGATCGCAGCAGAAATTTAAGAAGTTCGTCAAGAGCCTGGAGACCCCCCCTTCGTCCCCCCCAGAAATCGGGGGGGAAAACAGAGGGGGGAACCGCTACGCGCCGCTGCGCCGCCTTGTGGGGCCGTACATACTCCGGCGAATGAAAACGGACAAGCGCGTGATTGCCGACCTTCCCGATAAGACCGAGGTGCGCGCCTACTGCGGACTCAGCAAAAGGCAGGCGGCGCTTTACACCAAACTCGTGAAGGAACTGTCCGATGCCCTCGACGGGCTCGACGGCATCCAACGCCGCGGCCTGGTGCTGGCCTACCTGATGCGTTTCAAGCAACTCTGTAACCACCCCAGCCAGTTGCTGGGTGATGGGGAGTACGCTCCTGATGACAGCGGCAAGTTGACTCGGCTTGCCGAAATCTGTGAGGAGATCGCGTCGCGTCAGGAGAAAACGCTGGTGTTCACACAGTTCCGCGAAATGACCGAGCCGCTGTCGAACTTCTTGTCATCGGTTTTTGGACGTAGCGGCCTCGTGTTGCACGGCGGCACGCCCGTGAAGCGGCGGCAGAAGCTGATCGACGAGTTCCAGCGCGATGATGGGCCGCCCTTCTTCGTGCTGTCGTTGAAAGCCGGTGGCACGGGGTTGAACTTGACGGCCGCCTCGCATGTCATCCACTTCGATCGTTGGTGGAACCCCGCCGTCGAGAACCAGGCGACCGACCGCGCCTTCCGCATCGGCCAGAAACGCAATGTGCTGGTCCATAAGTTCGTCTGTCAGGGAACGATCGAAGAGAAAATCGATGCGCTGATCGAAGAAAAGACGCAACTGGCCACCGATCTGCTGGAAGGGGGCGCCGAGAAAATGTTGACGGAAATGACGGATTCCGAGCTCATTCAACTGGTAGCTCTCGACGTGGACAAGATAAATCTGTAAACCCGTTGCGTGGATGTGCGGTAGCTGGATTCGCAAGAATTCAGTCCGTGGGGGGGAGTTCGCGGGAGTTCGCGTTCTTTTCATCTGAACTCTTGCGAGTTCAGCGACATGTCAAAGTCATTACAGAAAAGGAGTTTTCGATGGCTTGGTACAGATGGAAACCTTACGTCCCGGTGGCGAAACGCCGCCTTCAGGCCAGCAGGAAGATGGATGCGCTCCGCAAGAAGGGGACCGACATTCAGCCGATTGAAATCGAAGGGCGAAGAATTGCCAAAACGTTCTGGGGCGAAGCCTGGTGCGACCACCTTGAGTCGTTCAGCGATTTTGAGAACCGCTTGCCACGCGGCCGCACTTACGTCCGCAACGGTTCTGTCTGCCACTTGGCCATAAAGAAAGGCAAGGTTGAAGCAAAAGTCAGCGGATCGGAACTCTATAACATCCGAATTCGCATCAAAACACTGCCGGCCAAAAAATGGGGTGCCGTCAAACGACGGTGCTCCGGACAAATTGGTTCGTTGCTGGAGTTGTTGCGGGGAGATTTGTCTGACAACATCATGCAGGTGGTCACCGACCGCCAGAATGGCCTGTTTCCGCTCCCAGGCGAAATCTCGTTCGATTGCGACTGTCCCGATTGGGCCGTCATGTGCAAACATGTGGCTGCGGTTCTGTATGGTGTCGGCGCTCGACTCGACCAAGACCCGGCTCTGCTGTTTCGCTTGCGTGGCGTCAATCACGACGAATTGATCGATGTCGATGCGCAGGTCGCCGTACCGGCCACCACGCGTCGTGGCGGCGCCAAGCGGCTTGCGTCGGACGATTTGGGGGACGTGTTCGGCATCGATCTTGCCACGGACGAGCCGAAGGTGTCGTCGAACGGCGCGTCGAAAGCGAAAGGCAAAGCAAAGAAAACACCCCCGGCAAAGACAGCGTCCTTGGCAAAGAAAGGGCCCTCGGTCAAGAGGAAGGCTCCTTCCAAGCGATCGGCGGAAAATGGAACAAACAAGGATACTGTTGGTAAGAAGAAGGCCATGAAAGTTGCGAAGAACACAACCGCCCGAAAGTCGACAAAGAAAAAGTCTGGTGGAAGGACGGTTACGACAGAGCGGGTGAAACGCACTGCGTCCCGCATAGTCGCTACGAAGAAAAAAGCCAAGAAAACTGCGACGAAGGCGTCGCGAAAACTGGTTCAACCGGTTTCATAGACGGGTCACCCCAGTTTTCCTGGACATCACTGCAGATTCAACGATGATCGTGCGTTGGGCATCAGGTTCGGAGTGTTTCAGAAAACGCTTTGTAGTTTATCGGGCAGCATGATACGAGATTTCACAGACGCTTAACTGCTTGTCGAAACTCGAAAGGGCTACGCAATGGCCATCGATCCGAACGACTTTGGTGTCTCATTCAAGGGCTTTCTTGATCAGATGTCCGCTGCGGCCTCCGGCCGAGGAACCGGTCTTTCGCAGGCGTTTGCGGGAGCACTTCCAGCAGGAACCAGTTCAGTTGAGGGCAGGGAATGATTGAGCAGTCGTGTGCGTTGGCACGCATACTGCAGCCATCGATCGTGGTTCTGGAAGACGTCGACCTCGTGGCGGAAGAACGCACTCGTCCCGGTGCAGCGTGTACCGCTCCGCTGCTGTTCGAGCTGCTGAATCAAATGGACGGTCTCGCCGACGATGCCGACGTGTTGTTCCTGCTGACGACGAACCGTCCGGACATCCTCGAGCCTGCATTGGCAGCACGACCGGGACGGGTGGATCAGGCCATCGAGATTCCACTGCCCGATGCCGAGTGTATATCTGTGGTGCAGTTGAAAGCGCCGGATGTTCCATTTTACAAACGTATCTCGGGTGCAGCGTTCCACGCTTCGGTCCGACACACCGACGCGTTCCCGGGGAATATGTCGCAAAGCCTTCAGGACGGCCATGTTTTGGTTGCGAGCCAAAACGCCCCTTTTCTCGGTCGCTCACGGTGTCGGTTTAGAGAATTTGATCGACAACTTCATCGAGGTCGAGCCGTATCGCGAGGAATAAGAAAGCGAGGCATTACGTGACAGCGAATCTTCGAGTGACCGTACGATGGGCGGTCGTCATCGTGCTGCTCTTACTGGCGGGTAACGCATCGGGCGCGCCGGGCGACCCGTCTCTCGTGGCTCGCTACACGTTCGACGAAGGCCCCGGCGAGACCGTGAAAGATTCATCGAGCCACGGCAATCACGGCAGGAACCGGGGCGCCAAGTACGTCAAGCGGCCGGCGGGCACCGGTTATGTTCTTCGCTTCGAGGATCCCGACGCCTACGTCGATTGCGGCAACGATTCAAGCCTCGATCTGACCGGGCCGATGACGATCGAGCTTTGGGTCTACGGCGAGAACAACCGCCAGGCCGGCGGCGAGCCGGGACTGGTTGGCAAGACCACCGGCAGCTACCTGCTCAGTTATAGCGGCAACGTCTGGTTCTACGTCGATACCGGCAAGGTGCGAAACGACTGCTCCGCCCCCGCGCCGATCAAGGCGTGGCACCACGTCGTCGCCACGTTCGACGGCAAGGCATCGAGAACTTACACCGACGGTCAACTGCAGAACACCGTGGCGGCGCACGGCTCGAAGGTCAACTCCGGCGGCAACTTTTACCTGCGGTACCCGGTGATCTGGGGCGGCAAGGTGATCCCGCCCGTGATCGTGACGATGGACGACGTGCGCGTGTACAACCGGTCGCTGAGCGCTGATGAGATCATGGCCCATTACCTGCGCGAGGCAAAGGCGCGCGGCCAGGATCTTTCAAAGTTTGTCAGACCCCAAGCGGCTGCACATGTCATCGCGGCGACCAATACCCCGGTGATCGAAGTGGACTACGGCGACCTGCGTCCCGTGCCCCCGGAAGGAACGGCGATTGACATCAAGTTACGCGATGCAGGCGGTGAGATTGTCGCGTCACATCAACTGCCGGTGACGCACGGTGCGCCTATCGTCGACTGGACCGCGACGGATCCGCTTTCTCCCGGACAGTACAGCTATGAAGTGCGCATGGCGACATTCCGGCCGGTGTCGGGCCAGTTGACGGTCAAGCCGCTGGACCCGGTGGCGAGCAAGCCGTTCGGCGACGCGAAGATGCTCAACAACTTCGTCGCCGAGCTGGTGAACGTCGCCGACGCTGACGGCCGGGTGACCTTTACCAACCCGCGCGATGGCTGGGTGTGGATTCGGCGGGGTGACGCCGAGTCGATGCGCTACCTGAACAAGGGCAGGCACGCGCTGCCTGCTGAAGGTCGTGTCGTCGTGCGCGCTATTTCGGAGCTGATCTACACCGAACTGGGTTACGACCCAAGCCCGTGGGTGAAAAGCTACGGACCTTACACGTGGAAGCACCTCGAAAAGATCAACTTGCTCGACAACGTCAACGTCATGCTCATCCGGGATGCCGGCCTGGTGGACCCGGCAAACCTCGCCCAGTGGCGGGGAAGCGGCAAGCGGCAGATCGTCTATTACAACCTGCACTGGCTGCTCAACAAGGTCAAGCCGCTGACGCGCCACGCGCCTTACGCGGAGTGGTCCGGCTTCGCCGGCATGCGTGACCCGGCGAATTACGGCATGCTGCTCGACGAGCTGGCGGGCCACGTGTACCCGCAGCAGTATCCGTATTTCACTCACGCAGTCCGCCGCATCGCCGCCGATCCTGCGTTCAAAGGCAAGGTGTTCTATCCCTATTGCAACGACCTGTACGCGACCGAACCATCGCGCGCCTTTGCCCGCGCGATCATCGACGCCGGTTACCGCCTCGCCGAGGAAGAGTACCTGCTGGAGCAGCCGACGCTGGCCGAAGCACGCGCCTACATGAGCAACAAGCTGCGACTGAGCATGTTGCGTTACCAGGATTACTTTCCCAGCGTCGCTTCGCACACCGTGATGGCGCTGGGTTTTATTTCACTGCCGCACGAGACACAGAACATCTACCCCGACGTGGACTTCAAGGTCTACCTCGACATGCAGATGCACCTGCTCGCCAACGACCCGGCGTTTCGCGGGCTGTACGGCCTGCTGTGGTATCACGGATCGTACGCCGATGAGGAAATCCTGCGCTGGGCGGTCAAGCTCAATCGCCATTACTGCATTGAAGGTCGGCGCCAGCGGCTGACGAAGGATCCCTATGTGTTGCCGCACCTCACCAACGGTGATTTTCTCGACGATGCGAAAGGCTGGACTGTGCAGCCTGCCGAGGATGGCAGCATCTTCACCGCACGCTCGCCGCGTTACGGCTGGCTGCAAGGCCGCTTCCAGCGCGACGTCTGGGCGGGCCGAGACGCCACCGGCGGCGGCCTAGCGGGCGGCGTGGGTGATCACTTCGTCGTGATGCGCCGCAGCGGCAAGCAGGCCAATCGTATGGTGCAAACCGTCAAGAAGCTGGTCCCCGGTCGGCTCTATTCGGTGCGGATGTTCAGCGCCGACTACGATGCGTTGTCTTCCGGAAGATCCGTCGGGAGCGATCATCACATCCGTTTTGAAATCGAGGATGTCGACGTGCTGCCCGAACTGTCGTTCATGGAAATCGTCACCAACGGCGGCGGGCATAACAACGCCCTGTTCAAGGCCGACAACAGAATCCATTTCAATTGGCACCGCGTCGTGTTCCGTGCCAGGAAGGAGACGTCGACGTTGACGTTGACCGACGCAGGGGGACGGGTCGGCCAGCAGATCATCATCAACGGCGTGGAATTGGCACCGTATCTTGAGGATTAGCTTTAGCACGATGCAAGGCGATAGGCGTAAAGGCTTCTCTCTCAGTTCTCTGCCTGAAATCCGATCCGGCGCATTCCCCTTATATGGATCGTACGGCGTATCGCCGATGAGTTGATGCCACTGCATCAACGAAGCGAGACGGCCTGATTCATCGTTTAACGCAAACACTTTGGGGGGGGAATGGAATGAACGCGGCTCTATAGCAAAGCGCGGATTGGCGTTCCTCGATAGATGCGATATGGCCGAGCGGCTGCGTCGTGGAATTCGCGGTCAGGGCCGATGCCCAGACAGTGGAAGATCGTGGCTGCCAGATCTTCAGGCGTGTAAGCCTCGGTCTCAGGCAGCCCGCCGTGGGCGTCCGTCCGGCCGATGACGCGGCCGGGTTGGATGCCGCCGCCAGCAAGCCAACACGGAAACACGTCGCCCCAATGATGACGGCCCGGCGTGAAGGGCTCGCCCGACGCGTTCTTTCCGTTGGGAGTAATGGGCGAAATTCGTGGCGTGCGGCCCATCTCGCCACACATAACTACCAGCGTTTCGTCTAGCAGCCCGCGGTCGGCAAGGTCGTCCAAAAAGCCGCTCAGACAATGGTCGATCGACGGCAACAGCTTGCCCTTTAGATCGCGAAACGCATTCTGATGTGTGTCCCAGCCACGCAGATTCACCTGGACCATCCGCACGCCAGCTTCGACGAGGCGGCGGGCCACCAGGAATCCCTGCCCCCATTCTTCACGGCCATACAGGTCCCGGATTGTGTCGGGTTCCTGAGTCAAATCAAACGGGTTGCGCTGACTCGGACGCGAGGCCAGCACGAATTGCATGGCTTGTTGGCGATAGGCATCCCACGACTGCATCGCTTCAGTGCGGTCACCTTCATCGATGCCGCGCCGAAGTTCCTCAAGCTGGCGCAGCAGTGTCGTGCGATTCTCAAGTTGTGGCAGCGAGATACCGCCGGTCTGACCGAGATTCGGCAGGTGGAAATCCGGTTTGCGGCAACTACTATTGTCCCACCAGGCTTTGTCGTGCGGACCGGGCCGACGTTCGGGGTCCAGATTGGGATCATCATGACTGAAGCAGTTCGGACACGAACCGGCCGCGTCTTTAGCATTGCATTTCGCTGCCAGATCGACTCCCAAACGGTCGTATTTGGGACCCAGCAAGCCGGGTTTGCGGCCCGGATACTTCATGAGATTAGCGCGCGGCAATTCGATAACCGTCGGCAAGGCGACATCCGGCGCTGAGGGTGCAGCATACGCGATCATCGAGCCGAAGGACGGCCAACTGATTCTGCCCGGGCGGGGTTGAACGATCGACGCATTCGTATCACCCGGCGGCAACGATGTTGTCCCGGTGTGCAACAGGTAGTGGCAGCTGTTGTGTTCGTTGCGAAACTGCCTACCGGCGACGTGGTGCATCGTACGCACAACCGAGAACTTGTTTGTCCGTGCTGCCAACTTGGGGAGGTACTCACAAAAGTGGATACTCGAAAGTCCAGTCTGCGTCGTGCCATACTCGCCACGGATCGTGTCTGGCGCCGCTGGCTTCGGATCAACCGTCTCGAGTTGCGAAGGGCCGCCGGACTGAAAGATGAACACCACCGACTTCGCCGTCCCCGGACTTTGCTCCGATGCCTTATCCGCGTGCGCTTCGAGTCGCAATAGATCGGCGAGCCCAATGCCGACCAGGCTCATACCGCCCACTTGCAGCAGTTCACGACGCCCAATCTGATGATGGTCCTCGCGACAGCATCCGAATCGGTGCATGACTAGGTTCCCGTGGTTCTTCGTGTTGCCGAATTCGCCAGATTGTGGTTGACGAACACTACTGCTGCTCAAACTCTGACAAATTCGGCTTTGTGTCAAATGCGGCCTGACAATGGAATAGTTTAGCATTGTTCGATGCCAACTTTCGAACCGAATTGACATCACCGGAGCAAATTCGCGACGCGGCCGCGGACGATCAGACGCCAACCAAACGCTGAACAGACTGGAGCATAGAACTACGAAAAAAGGAAACACTTAGTTACTACCCGTTGACCGAAGCGCAAACATCGCTGGACTAGAGCAACGATCCTCATGCGCGCAACGCATCCAGTCGCCGTTGTTGAACGGAAGCGAACCGCGTATCATAGTGACGCCAGTGACGAGTGCGAATAAGTCTTGATGCCGCCTCCCACGAAGGCATCGTGAAACACGCTGTCAATTCCGGACACTTGCCATGAAGAGACCTTATGCTTGCGGATCGGCGGAGCACTCAATCAACCGCCGTGCCTTCCTCGACTCTACGATAACCGGCTCGATTGGATCCGCGATGGGATTGGGCGGCATCCTCACGGGCTCCCGTACGATTGCCGACCAGGTCAAGGCTGGCCACAAGCAGGTGCTCAATATCTTTTTGCACGGCGGCGTCAGCCAACTTGAGTCATGGGATCCTAAGCCGAACACCGATACTGGGGGACCGTTCCGCGCGATTCCGACATCGGTTCCGGGGATCCACATCTGTGAATTGCTGCCGCACACAGCCAAACAGATGCATCGACTCTCGATTGTACGCAGCATCAATACTAAGAATAACAATCACGGTCGCGGAGTCATCGAGATGACCACGGGCCACAAGCAGACTCTCGGCACCGACTTTCCGCACTTAGGAGCTGTGGCCTCCAAGTCGTTGACGCCCGAGACCTTCCCGCTTCCTGGCCACATTCTCGTTCGTCAAACCGCTGGCAAGCGCAACGTTGAATCGGAATTTCACAAGGCCGCTTACTTGGGCCCACGCTATGCAAGCATGGCGATATACGATGCCAAGCCGCCCCAGTTCGGTGGAGATTCCGATTCGATCACTGCCGAGGCGGACCGTCGCCGCAACAAGCTTCGCAAGCAAGTCAACGATCGGTTCGCAGGTCGACGTCGTACCGCCGATACCGAGGCATACAACTTTTTGTTCGATCAGGCTCGCGAACTAGTCGCGAATCGTCACGTGTTTGACATCACACGAGAGTCAGCAGCCGACCAGAAACGTTACGGCACGAGCCAATTCGGTACGCATTGCCTCCTCGCGCGACGGCTGTTAGAGCACGGCGTTCCATACGTGCAGGTAAACCACGCCGACTATGACACTCATCACGAGAACTTCAATTTCCACATCGAACAGTTGGGCGAGTTTGATTTTCCATTCGCCACGCTCGTCGCTGATCTGGCCGAGCGGGGAATGCTGGAGAACACGCTGATTTGTGTGATGAGCGAGTTCGGACGCACGCCCAAAATCAACACAAGATACGGACGCGACCATTGGGGAACGGCATGGAGCGTGCTGTTCGGCGGCACCGGCATTCAACCGGGAGCAGTGATCGGCAAGACCAACGAGAACGGCACGGCAGTCGTCGAGCGCGAAGTGGATCACGGCCACATCTTTCACACGATCCTGCAAGCCGCCGGCGTCGACTCGACAGGCGAGTTTGAGGTTGGCGGTCGCACGTTCCCGATCGCCGATCCTGCCAAGGACAGCATCTCGGAGTTACTGACATGAGCGACGCCGCACCAGCCAAAATCGATCCCGAGAAGACGTCGCTATCGCTGGAATACAAACACGGCCGCCCATTGACCGCCTGTCATTGGGAGCCGAAGTCACGCTTCATCTTCTTTGGTGCCGAGGACAATCTGGTTCATCGATTCCAGCTTTCCAGCAAGAAAGTAGATTCGCTGGCTGCGCACGACAGTTGGGTTCGGGCATTCGGTTCATCGCGCGATGGCGAGGTTGTGTACAGCGGAGGCTATGACGGTCGGCTAATCTACTGGCCGGCCTTGGCCGAGAAACCCAAACCGATACGCGTGATCGACGCTCATCAAGGTTGGATCCGCGCAATCGCTGTCAGTCCCGATGGCAAGCACATCGCAACTTGTGGCAACGATCTGTTCGTCAAATTGTGGGATGCGAACGGGGGAACGCAGATCAGGGAATTCGAGGGACACAAGTCGCACGTTTACAATCTTGCTTTTTCACAAGACTCATCCACGCTGGTCTCCTGCGATCAAAAGGGTGTTGTCAACGCGTGGATTCTCGATTCGTACGAACCGCGCGAACTGCTAACCGTCAAAGCCTTGCACGGATATGACACCACCTTCCGTGCCGATATTGGCGGCGCACGGGGCATTGCCCTGCGCAGCGACGGCGCTCAGGTGGCCCTGGGGGGGATCTCTAACGTCACTAACGCCTTTGCAGGTGTCGGAGAGATCGCGGTCGCGTTGGTCAACTTGGCGGAAGGAAAACTCGATAGAATCCTGCAGTCCAAGGACAAAACGAAGGGAACTATTTGGGGAGTCGCACACCATCCTCAGGGATTCTGGATCGGGCTATCCGGTGGAGGCGGGGGCTGGCTCACTTTCTGGAAAGGGGACTCAGACCATGAGTTCTTCAAGCTAAAGCTAAAGAGCGACGGACGCGGGATGAGTATCTCGCCCGACCAAACGCAACTCGTGGTCGCTCATGCCGACATGTACCTCCGCACATACGCTTTGCACGGCGCGATGTGAGCTACGTAGCGACGCCGTCTTCCTTCCGCGAGCGGTCATCGATAAACAACTGCCATTGCCCGCCAACTTGAATGGGTTCGGTTGCCTGAAGATTCGCGATTCGGCAAAGCAGTAGTACGACAACGCACTTTTTCGTTTGTTTCATTCTTGATCGATCTTTTGGAAGACAAACCGACGATCGTCGGTCTATTGGAACCAGTACCAAGAATGGACAATAATAGGTTTCGCATGATTTCCTCCCTGCTCAACCCCACTGAGCCAAACGAGCCAACTGACCCGTGACAAAGCCACCCTTGCTAGCAGCGGTCTTTCTGATTGCAGTCCCGTTGTTTGCTGACGAGCAAGCAGTCGACTACGAACGCGAGATCAAACCGATTCTTAAATCGCGTTGCTTCAGTTGTCATGGTGCTCTGAAGCAGGAAGCGAGTTTACGGCTCGACACAGGATCGTCGATTCGGCGAGGTGGCGAGAGTGGCCCAGCGGTGACTAGCGGCGATGTCGACAAGAGCTTGATCGTCCAACGCATCACGGCGAAAGACGCATCGGCGCGGATGCCGCCGGAAGGCAAGCCGCTGACTGATCAGCAGATTCAACAGATTAAAAACTGGATTGTCGCCGGTGCCAAGTCACCGGAAAGTGAAAAAGCCGAGGATGATCCGCGCGAACATTGGGCTTTCAAGAAACCGGTGCGGCCGAAAGTTCCATCGGTGAAGAACACGGGCTGGGTTCGAAATCCAATCGATGCGTTTATTGCCAATAAGCATGAACAACGCCAACTCACACCGCTTGGTGCGGCGCAAACACAAGTTCTTTTGCGACGTGTCTATTTGGATTTGATTGGCCTGCCGCCGACGCGTGAGGAATTGCGTGCATTTTTGACCGACCCATCATCCGACGCGTACGAAAAGGTCGTTAACGAGTTGCTGCAACGCCCGCAGTACGGAGAGCGATGGGGACGGCATTGGATGGACGTTTGGCGTTACAGCGATTGGTACGGTCGGCGCAGCGTTCCCGATTCACTCAATAGTTACGGTCAGATCTGGCGATGGCGTGATTGGATCGTGAGGTCTTTGAACGACGACAAAGGCTACGACCGGATGCTCGTGGAAATGCTGGCAGCCGACGAGATCGTTCCCGACGATGACGAGAACATCGTGGCCACGGGTTTTATTGTCCGAAACTTTTATCGCTGGAACTACAACACGTGGATGAAGGACACGGTCGAACACACCGGAAAAGCGTTTCTGGGGCTGACACTGAATTGTTGTCACTGTCATGACCACAAGTACGACCCGATCTCGAACGAAGAGTATTTCCGTTTTCGCGCGTTCTTCGAACCCATCGAGATTCGTCATGATCGAGTGCCCGGTGAGCCAGATCCCGGGGCGTATCCGAAGTACTCGTACGGCAAGGCCTATAAGCCAATCGTCTCCGGATTGGTCCGCGTCATGGACGAGAAACTGGATGCCGAGACCTTCATCTACACGGGCGGCGAAGCGAGAAATGTGATTCCGGGAAAGCCGCCAGTGATACCGGGTGGTCCCGCAATCGCTGGCGGTGATGCCTTGAAAATTCAACCCATCGATTTGCCAGCCACGTCTTGGTATCCCGGCTTGAAACCGTTCGTGCGTAATGAATTGATTGCGAGGGCGAAGGCCGAAATTGAGCGGACTCAGCAACTCCTGGTGAAGGCGAAACAATTGGTTGCCGGCGCAAAGGATAATGCGGCCAAAGCAGCTGCCGAAATGACGCTGCGGGTTGATCAAGCGAATGTTGTCCGAGCGAACGCCGACCTGGCAGCCATTGATGCTCGGATCGGCGCCGACAAAGTCCGATTCCAAAATGAACCCGGCAATGCGGACGAAGCGGCCCGGTTGGCGAGTCGCGCCGAACGACAAGCGAAGTTCGAGGTGGCTCGCGTCGCGTTGGTTCGGTCGGAGCGAGCGTTGGCAATTGCCAAGAGCAAGCAGCCTGCGGATAAGAAAGTCGAAGCCGAAATCAAGACTGCGGACAGCAGTGTCGCGATGGCTCTCGCGGCGGTAAATAAGACGGAAGAAGCATTGAAAGGTGACTCGAAAGAATACACCGCGTTGAGTCCGCAGTACCCGCGTCAATCGACTGGACGTCGCGCGGCTCTGGCACGTTGGATTGCCAATAAAGAGAACCCATTGACGGCGCGGGTCGCCATCAATCACATCTGGTTGCGTCATTTTGGCCGAGCGATTGTCGAGACGACCGAGAATCTCGGCCGAAACGGAGCAAAGCCCTCGCATCCCGATTTGCTCAATTGGCTGGCGGTCGAACTGATGGAAAAAGACTGGTGCATGAAGGACATCCATCGTTTGATCGTGACGAGCAACACCTATCGTCTCGCGTCAACCGTTGGGCCGAATGGAGATCGCTCGAAAAGCAACGATCCCGACAACATCTATCTGTGGCGATTCAATGCCAAGCGCATGGAGGCCGAAGTTCTTCGCGACGGCATACTGTATGTCGCGGGTAGTCTCGACACGACGCTGGGTGGAAAGGAGATCGACCAAAAGCTTGGGCTGACAACTCCACGCCGCAGTCTCTATTTCGACCATCACGGCGAAGGCCGTATGCAGTTCCTGGATTTATTCGATGCGGCCGATCCCTGCGACGCCTATCGGCGCACGACAAGTATTCGTCCCCAGCAGGCATTGGCCATGGCTAATAGCGATCTGGTTGTTCGACAAGGCCGAGTGCTGGCGCGGAAACTCGCGGCCGAAATAAATGAACAATCATACCGAGCCGATCACAAAACGAGTTTCATCAACGCAGCGTTCCGCCAAGTCCTATGTCGGCCGCCGTCGGATGCGGAATCAGCTGCAAGTGCGGCGTTTCTCGAACGGCAAACCAAGCTCTTTCAGAATGCAGATCCTGACGAGTTGGCGACGACATCAAAGGACGCCGCGAATTCCGCGTCAACCGACCCTGAGATCAGGGCACGCGAGAATCTGATCCAAGCATTATTCAGTCACCACGACTTCGTGACAATTCGCTGATAACCCAAATAGGTTGAACTCAAATGGCTCAGCCAAAACCACAATGCCAACAAATTCAGAGACGCACATTTCTCGCGGATGCAGGAATGGGCTTTACTGGTTTGGTGCTCGGAGCGATGCTCAACCAAGACGGCTATGGTCGAGAAAATGGGAAACCGTCCTATTCACCACCTGATGGCCGTCCGCATTTTGCGCCGAAGGCGCAAAACGTGATCTGGGTTTTCCTGTCCGGCGGCTACAGCCAGATGGAGACGTTTGATCCCAAGCCGGCGTTGGTCAAATATGGAAACAAGACTTACGACGAAACCGAGTATTCCAATCCCACGAAGAACCCGCTGTTCAAACTGCGCTCGCGCGCGGTTGTGGGAGGAGATCGTCCGCACTCGAAAATCTTTCCGATGCAAGTTGGATTTCGAAAACACGGCGAGTCGGGCATCGAGGTGACCGATTGGTGGCCGAACTTGGCGAGTTGTGTAGACGACATCGCGTTCGTGCGGTCGATGTACACGACTGACAACGACCACAACGCCGAATTCCAAATGCATCACGGGCGACACAAGCTTGATCCAACCGAACCGGTACTCGGATCCTGGATCCACTATGGCTTAGGGACGCTAAACGAAAACCTGCCCTCGTTTGTCTTCATCGGAAAATACAAAGACACGCGGGTGCGGTGGAATTTTGATGCAAATTATCTGGGCCCGGCGCATTCGGGTGTCGAGTTGTCACTCGATCCGAAGAACCCGTTGCCGTTTGGAACTCGACCGAACAGTGTGCTTGCACGGGAACAGAAAAATCAATTCGAGTTCATTAGCGAGCTGAATCGTCTTTCTGCTGTCGAGTACCCGCAGGACGCCGAAGTCCGGGCGAGGATCAAGTCGTACGAACTGGCGTTCCGAATGCAAACGTCGGTGCCCGAGGCATTGGACATGTCGGGCGAGACGGCTCACACGGCACAACTCTATGGCATCGACAACAAGACGACGGAAGTCTACGGCCGACGATTGCTGGCGGCGCGCCGTCTGGTCGAACGGGGTGTCCGGTTCTCGCTGGTCTATCTGAGCGATTACGGTGAGTGGGATTCTCATTTGAATTTGAAGAAACTCCATGCCCGATCATGTGAGCGCGTCGATCGACCGGTGGCGGGGTTGTTAAAGGACTTGAAGCAGCGCGGAATGTGGGACGACACGCTGGTTGTCTTCTGCACCGAGTTCGGACGTACTCCCGGAGTCGAAGTGCGCGACGCCTATAAAGTATACACCGGCCGTGATCACCATCCTCACGGATTTACAGTCTGGTTTGCCGGTGCGGGAATCAAAGGTGGCATGGTCCATGGACGGACGGACGAACTCGGTTTTCATGCGGTCGAAGATGCGCATTACGTCACCGATATTCATGCAACGGTGTTAAACTTGCTCGGTCTCGATCCGCATCGCTTGTCGGTCCCAGGCAGAAAACGGCTTGAGATTGATTACGGCAAACCGATGACACAAATCATGCTGTGACTCTGAGTCTAAAAAAGCCGGTATCTGTATTGATGCATCAACCACTGCCGATATATAGTGGTGACGCCCGCTTACACACGGAGAACTTCGGAATGCTCTCAATCCTTGGTGAACGACGCACGGGAACTTGCGACGGGCGGTCTCGGCGGCAATTCTTGAAGCTCGGCGGGCTGGCGTTGGGCGGGCTGACGTTGCCACGAATTCTGCAAGCGGAAGAAGCATCGCCGGTGACGCGAGGGAGAAAGCTGTCGCACAAGGCGATCATCATGATCTACCTGTCCGGCGGGCCGTCGCATCAGGACATGTACGATTTGAAGATGGACGCTCCGAAGGAGATTCGCGGGTCGTTTCGGCCGATTTCCACCAATGTACCGGGGATCGAAATCTGCGAGTACATGCCGCGGCTGGCGAAGATGATGGATAAGTTCGCCATCATTCGGTCGTTGTATGGCGGCCCGGATCAGCACGCTTCGGACCTGTGCCTGAGTGGATACCCCATCGGTCCGAAAGGGCGTCAGGACAATCATCCGTCGCTCGGTTCCGCAGTCGCGAAAATTCAGGGGGCGGTTGACCCCGCCGTGCCGCCGTTTGTCGGGTTGACGACGAAGACCAGGCACGCCCCGTATTCGAATCCGGGCCTTCCAGGATTTCTTGGGCAAGCCTACGTGCCATTTCAGCCGGACAGTGAGGGAATGGCCAACATGCGCCTCAACGGAGTTACGCTGGAGCAGCTTCGGAATCGCCAATCGCTGCTGGCGAGCTTTGACCGTTTTCGTCGGCACGTTGACGCCAACTCGAAGCTGCAAGTGGTCGACGCGTTTACTCAGAAAGCGTTTGATGTGCTGACCTCCAGCAAGCTGGTCGAAGCGATGGATCTTGAAAAGGAGAATCCGACGTTACGAGACCGTTACGGACGCGGCAGTTCGTCGCCCGCATTCGGCGAGGACGCGGGGCCGCACTGGATGGATCAGTTTCTGATGGCTCGGCGCTTGGTCGAGGCGGGAGTCCGTTGCGTCACGCTGTCGTTTGGCAGTTGGGACCGGCACGGCGGGAATTTTGAACGCTTGCCCGCGCAACTCGGAAAGCTCGATCAAGGCGTGACCGCTCTGGTTGAAGACCTGCACACCCGCGGTCTCGATCAGGATGTAAGCGTCATTGCCTGGGGTGAGTTCGGTCGCACGCCCCGCATCAATAAGGGCGGAGGCCGCGACCATTGGCCGCAGGCATCGTGTGCGCTGCTGGCCGGGGGCGGCATGCAAATGGGACAGGTGATCGGCTCAACAAATCGCCTGGGCGAAGTCCCTCAAGACCGGCCGATTCATTATCAAGAAGTCTTCGCGACGCTCTATCACCAACTCGGCATCGACGTGAATACCGCCACCATCACCGATCCCAATGGCCGCCCTCAGTATCTCCTCGATCGTCGTGAGCCTGTACGCGAACTCGTGTGAAAAACCGAAAGGCGAGTCACACGCTGCGGATCTCACGAATCATCGCGCGGTTCAACGGATGTTTCCCGTAAGGCAAAAACACTGCAACGAGCTTTTGGCGCTGTGATGCTGCTTGCATAGGCGGCCGTCGAGTTACGAATCTCAGCCGAGTTTGATGCCTGTTGGGAGGAAATCGATAGGCGTTTGAGATCAAGATTCTGGATCAGGGCACACGTAGAGGCGAGCCCTGCCCCTCAGTTGGTGAGTGCTGGCCTCCCTTGGGAGCGACATCGCGTTGACGGGAAACATGCTGACGATCAAAGGTGATCGGGCAGCGACTTCGATTGGCGACGATGATGTACGACACCATTCGGAACGCAGAACAGGCCAGTTCAACCGCTCGATTCCTTGGCCCGTTCCCGTGGATGCGGATGCCGGTGAATGCCGAGATGAAAGACGGCGTTCTGCGGGTCACACTGTCGAAATCGGAACGGGCGAAACCCAGGTCGATTCAATTCAATTCCGCCGACTAGAGCGCGTCAGCTAAAACTCAACCGCACTAGATCGTAGCTCCTTCATCTCATCGATGTCAGTCACCGCCGCTTCATGAATCTCGAGACAAATCGGCCGGTCCGGAGAGGATCTCCGCAACTCGACCAGTGACTTGGCGAGGCCCATCTTGATGTTCTCGACAGGATGAGTGTTTAAGAACAAGATCGAGGATTGTGGCAGCGAATGTCCGATCACAATGCCTTGACGACGGCACACTTCGCTCAGTTCTTGTTCCAGATTCAGTTGAGTTGCCGTCATGAACATTTCGCGAGGATTCTCGAGTCCCTCGATGCTGCTGCGTGCGAGGACCTCGAAACCGAGTACCGCTTCATCATTCAATGAGATAATTGGCTGAAAATGGGGGACGACGCCTGGTTCGCTCAGTAGCCGTTGGAACAGCATCAGTTTCGAAGACTGATCGAACGACGTGCATTGCACCGTGCAGTTGTAGCTTTCCGCGTCGCGGCGGCCGACCCGAAACTCGACACCGCCGAAGTGAATCAAATCGCCCTCGCCGATCGGCGTTTCGCGGTCGATCCGATGCCCATTGACGTATGTGCCGTTCGTGCTGTTGAAGTCGCGCAGTACCAGCGCACCATCCGTAACGATGATTTCCGCATGCTTTCCCGAAACCGTACCGGCGGAAAGGCACAGGTCGCGGTCGGGTTTACGTCCAATCGTGAACTTGGATTTATTCAAGGGGATATGCCGAATGCGTTCACCTTCCTCGACCGACCCCGTCATAAACCAAGTCCATTCCGTTGCGAGAGAATTCAGCTTAGGATTGTTTTCCAGAGATGAAATCATTGCATACCTCGAAGGAAGGACCAACGTCACCGTGATTTGATTGTCACGGTCGCCGCCTTGGCAACCTCGCCACGGCGACGCAATTGAAAACGCGATCAACCAGTGGCCGTGCTGCGCACACGCGAGCCGTGATTGTTCTGAACGCTTCTTCGGACTATCGGCGCCGCTCGCCGTTTTAGGCGATCAGAACAATCAACCCTTGCTTGCGCGCGGGAATCTCCACTGTCGAAACATAGGTCGCGATTCGGTCGTGTCAAATTCCGCGAGCAATCCGCGTTTTCCACACGAGCATTAGAATCGTCATCAAGAGACGAATGCCCGTTCATCGACGTTTGTGGGTCGGTTCCCAATGCGGAAGATACAGCCGGGCAAGGCGGTCGAGGGGGACGCCCAACTTGTGGGCCGTCAATAGCGACCAATTCCTGAGTGTTTGCCGGATGACCCCGTGTTTTCGCCAACGGCGAGGGCTGACAGTCAGCGGCCCGTCCAACAACACAACTTTCCCTCGTCGGCGCAACTGCCGCATCAGCAACAAGTCTTCCATCAATGGCTCGTTTGGGAAACAGCCAGTTTCTTCGAAGACATTTCGTCGGACGAAAATCCCCTGATCTCCATACGGAATCTTTCGCCAACGCACGCGTGCCGCGTTTCCCCGTTCCAGCCATCGATACAAGATGCCAGGCACCGGAATTCGTTGTCGAAACGCTCCGGCAATGATGCTTTCCTCTTGGATAGCTGCCGCCATCTGAGCGCCCGATTCGACACCCAGTTCGCAATCCGCGTGAAGAAACAACACAACGTCGCCGCTTGCCAATTTCGCACCACGATTCTGCTGAATGGCCCGTCCGCGCGAACATTCAATGACTTTACAGCCGTACTGACGTGCAATCTCGACGGTTTTGTCCGTGCTGCCGCCATCGGCCACGATCACTTCATGCGGATTTACCGTTAGCGCACTCGTTAGCGCCGCTTCAATGCATTCCTCTTCGTTGAGTGTCGGGATGATGATCGAGAGCTTCACGAGCAAGTAGGTCCCGCGAGCCGAGCGGGACCCCAATTCAGGCTGATGATGGCGTGGCCGAATGTCCCACTCAAGTCGCGGGACGTACTTTCACAGAGTCCGGATTGGCGAACGCAGCACGCGCTTGTGGAAGACGCACGATGCAGCGGATAGCATAACGCTCGGTCATACTGTGAACAGTCCAAGGCAACCGCAGTCCTTCATCCCCACCGACCCCGCGTCGGTGG
>CAUZVF010000005.1:0-21193 GCA_963582955.1 Planctomycetota bacterium | reverse complement strand
ATGCTGACCGACGCACGTGTGCGACGGCTGGCCAGCGAGTTCGCTTGCCAGTGGCTGGACATCTATGGCTTCGCGGAGAACGTCGAAAAGAGTGAGGAGGTGTTCCCGGAGTTTGCTCGGTTGCGTCGAGAAATGTACGAAGAACCGGTGCGGTTTTTTGAGGACATGTTTCGCCACGATGGCTCGATCCTGGACGTGCTCAATGCCGATCACGCGTTGTTGAATGAATCGTTGGCAAAGCACTACGGCATCGACGGCGTGAGCGGACCGGAGTGGCGGCGTGTAACGGGCGTTCGCCGACAAGGGCGGGGCGGCGTGCTGGGGATGGCGTCGATACTGGCCAAACAGTCCGGCGCGTCACGCACCAGCCCAATCCTTCGCGGCAACTGGGTCTTCGAAACGCTGCTGGGCGAGCGCCTGCCGAGGCCGCCGGCCAGTGTTCCTGACCTACCGGACAGCGTACCCACTGGTTTGACGGCGCGGCAGTTGATTGAGCGCCACACTTCCGTGCCGGAATGCGCCAAGTGCCACGCGCGGATTGACCCCTATGGATTTGCTTTGGAACAATACGATGCCATCGGACGGTTGCGTGAAAGGGAAGCGGACACCACGACGAAGCTCGTCGACGGCAAAACGATCGAGGGAATCGAGGGACTAAGAGAGTATTTGTTGACAGACCGTCGTCACGCTTTTGTGCAGCAGTTTTATCGCAAGTTGCTAGGATATTCGCTGGGCCGCGAGGTGCTGCTCTCCGATGAGCCATTGCTGGAGGAAATGCAGCAGAAACTGGCGGGCAACGGGTATCGCTTCGGCGCGGCAGTTGAGACAATTGTGTTGAGTAAGCAGTTTCGGATGATTCGAGGTAAGAAACGACCATGAGATCATATAACGCACATCAGAACTCCCGTCGAACCTTTCTTCGCGGTCTCGGCGTAACCATGGCGCTGCCGTGGATGGAATCGCTCTCTGTCTGGGGCGATGAAAACGCAAAGCCGGAAACGCAGGCCCCAACACGTTTGGCCGTGCTGTTTGCGGGGAATGGCTTTCACAGCACCGAGTGGTGGGCGAAGGGCGAAGGAAAGCAGATGGAACTCGGACAGGTGCTCGCGCCGCTGACCGACTTCCGGGAGAGAATGCTCTTCATCCGCGGGCTGTACAACGCGGAAGCGCTCAAGGGCAACATCCACAGTTCACAGACCGGCAATCTGCTTTCCGGTGCGCCGCTCGCTAACGGTGGCCGGATTCGTTCCGGCACGAGCTTCGACCAGCTCGTCGCTCAGCAATACGGTCAATCGACGAAAGTGCCGAGCCTCGTCCTCGGGTGCGAGAAGTCGGTTCCCGGGATTCACAAGAACTATTCGCTGCTTTACAGCTCGCACATTTCCTGGAGTTCTCCCAGCTGTCCGACGCCACTGGAACTCTATCCCGCCCTCGCGTTCGATCGGCTATTCAAGGATGGAGCCGAACGCGGGGACAAGAGCGTGCTCGACGCGGTGATCACCGAAGGAAAACGCTTTCGCCGGAACATCAGTTCGACCGATCGACGTAAGCTCGACGAGTACCTCAACTCGGTGCGCGAAGTCGAGCGACGCATCGAACGTGCCGGCAGGAAGGGCGAGTTGCAAGGTTGGCGACCGACGCTCGATGAGCCTAACGTGCCGCGTCCGGCGGACGGCATCCCGCAGAACATCACCGAGCACATGCGGCTGATGTGTGACATTCTCGTGCTGGCGTTTCAAACCGACGCCACGCGCGTCTGCACGCTAAAGCTCAACAACGATATCAGCTATCTGCGGTTCCCGCATCTCGGTGTCGACATCGGACATCACTCCCTGTCGCACCAAAACAACGCCGACTATTTGAAAGTGAATCAGTTCTTCGTCGAGCAAGTAGGCTACATCGCTCGCAAGCTGGACGCGACCCAGGAAGGCGAACGAACCGCGCTTGACAACTCGATGCTCTTGTTCTGCTCCAGCATGCTGACGGGTGGTCACGACGCCACGCAACTGCCCGTCGTTCTGCTCGGCGGCGGTGGTGGGAAGGTTCAGGGTGGCCGCGTACTCGACTATCGCGAGAAGCCCAACCGCAAGATGTGCAGCCTCTACCTGTCGCTGCTCGACAAGTACGGCATCCACCGGAATCAGTTCGGCGACTCCACGGAACGATTGTCGGACGTGTGACTTCACGCGGCAGTAACGGTCGCCGTAAAAGGAACCGGCCGTCGTTTCGTGACAGCCGCCGCTTCGCTGAGCGGAAAAGGTTCCAGGAACCGTTGATTCGTCATATTTTTATTTGTCCATTATCCGACTCCCAACAGCTTGCAGCCTTCGGTTCCGTAGACCGAAAGCGCTAGGAGCACGCTTTAACCTAGCTTCACCGGAGGCGGTTTTTCAGGGGTCTAACCTTCGACCACGCTTCGACCTATCTTTGCTTATGCTTGGAGAACGCTTATTAGTGGGGGAAACGGCGACCGAAGCGGTCGGGGGGTTGACCTCGAAAACGGTGAATCGGGAGCGTCGATCAGCACACAAAACTGGCATTCTGCCAGTTCTTTAACGCTCGCCATCGACCGGTCTGGGAAAGTTGGCACCGCGGCCTCCACACTGGGCGCTTTCGACGATATAGCGGGGTACAACGGATGTGTAAGACCAATCCATTATTCGATTTCCGACGATACCCTATTGACGGCGGTTTTCAACCCAATTGCCGGAGCGGTCGTTGACTTGATGCGCGCCGAAATGTCGGCGCCGAAACTAGGTGTCGCGACCCTTTGCCAATCTCGGCCGAGCACGCTCCGACATGTGTGGCGGAATGCCCGTGATTCATAGGCCGAATTGATCGGCTGAATAAATTCACCACACGGGTATGGACCAGCGACTCGTAAAGTTCGGCATCGTAATTGGCCACTGCCAATACCACGAATACGCCGGCGATCAGCGGGATCGAAAACTCTTGCAGTAAATGGACTGTATTTTTCGGATTCATCGACTGTTGACCGTGTTCCAACTCCCCTTCATCACTCCGTCGGTTAACTTGCACTGATGGGGAAACTTCAAACTGCACTCGTTGATCGGTTTGCGAAGCTGTGGGTTCATCAGCTCGTGAATGTCGAGCTGCATCTCCTCCCGCGAGTAGGCCGCCACGTCGAGGATTCCCGTGTCCATGCGGATCGCGTCCTCGGGACAAACTTCCACGCAGTAGCCACAGTAGACGCAGACCCCCAGGTCGATGTCGAAGCGGATCGGGTACTTTTCGACGTTGGGGTCGGGGTGCTCACCGGGCACGATCGTGATGCATTTTGCCGGGCAGACCGTCTCGCACAGCATGCAGCCCACGCAGCGTGGCGTGCCGTCCTCGCGCACGGTCAGACGGTGGCGGCTGCGGAACCGCGACATCAGTGGCCGCAGCTCCTCGGGATACTGAACGGTGACAGAGGCGCGAAGGTGCGTGAGTTTGCCCAGTCGGTGGGCCATGTGGAGATACAGATTGCGGAAGAAGTGCCGGAACGTGATCTTCAGGCCGCACAGGATCTGGGGGATATAGAGCTTCTCCCAGAAGGTCAGCTCGGGCCTGCGGACAACTTTGACAGCCATCAGGATACCTTTGGGAAAAAGACGACCAGCACAACGGCCGTCACCACGACGTTGACCACCGCGATCGGGAACAGCCCCTTCCAGCCCAGCGCCATGAGCTGGTCGTAACGGAACCGGGGCAGCGTCCAGCGGATCTGCATGAAGACGAAGCAAAAGATCACGACCTTGATTGAAAAGCTCGCCACGCCGAGGAGGACGAAGAGCCAGTTGGGCACGGCGTCCGCCTCGAGCCACGGCACATGCCATCCGCCGAAAAATAGCGTGGTCGCCAAGCAGGCCACCATGATGGTCTCCAGGAAGTCCGTGAGGAAGAACATCCCGAATTTCATGCCGCTGTATTCGACGAAGTACCCGATGATCTCCGACTCGGCTTCCGGCAGGTCAAACGGCGCCCGCTTGGTTTCCGCCAGGGCGGCGGTCAAGAAGACGATAAACGCGACCGGTTGGGCGACGATACCCCAGAACGGGATAAAGCCGCCCAGCATGTGTGTCTGTTTCTCGACCAGCAGAGACAGATCCAGCGTCCCGTAAACCATGATGACGCCGACCACGGCGATGCCCAGAGCGATCTCATACGAGATCATCTGCGCCGTGGCCCGTAAGCCTCCCATGATTGCGTAGTTATTGCGCGAGGCGAAGCCGGCGAGGATCACGCCATACACTCCCACCGAGAGCATGGCGAAAATGTAGAGCAGTGCCGAGTCAATATTGGCGACCTGCAGGTCGACGTAACCGCCCTTAACAAGGTCTTCACCCACAAAAAGCCGGGGACCGAACGGAATCACGGCGAACGCCACCAAGGCGAAGAAGACCGAAAACAACGGAGCCAGAATGTGCAGGGTCTTGTTCGCGCCTTCGGGGACGATGTCCTCCTTGGTAAACATTTTGATGGCGTCGGCAATGCCGTGGAACAGGCCCAGCATGCGGAACCCGAAGATATCGGCGCGGTTGGCCCCGATCCGGTCCTGGATCAAGGCCGACTGTTTACGCTCGACCCAGGTATGAAACCCGGCGAAGTTCAGGACTCCGAAGAAGACGATCCCCGCTAGCACGAGCTTGATGAGCAGGATAGTCTGGAAATCGTCCATTATGGTGCGGTCACTCCTTCCACGGCCGTCGCGACGTCCGCTCCCTGCCGACCGATCGTCTCGTAAGTCAGACCTTCGAAGGGAGCAACGGTCTCGGCAAGTCGCTGGAAGATCTCCTGCGGTCGCCGCCAGTCGAATGACAAACCCAGCTTCCCGGCCAGTTCCAGGAGGTAGCGCCAGTCCTCGCGCGAATCCCCGAGCGGCGTAAAGGCACGGCCGATCCGTTGCACACGGCTGTGGCAGTTCACGAAGGTCCCGTCCTTTTCGACATACGCTGCACTCGGCAGAACCCAGTGGGCCAGAGGCACGGTCGGGGTTTCATTCGTGCCCGAGTACACAAAGAGAGACACGTTCTCTGACAACTGCCGAATCTTCTCTTCCCCAAACAGTTTCACCAGGTCGCTCCCGAAGACCCACAGCACATCAATGTTTCCGTCGAGCGCCTCGTTCACGAGTTGCCCTGCCTCGCGTACGTCCGGGCCGGCCAGACCCAGCAGAGTTGCCCCCATTGTGTTCGGATTCTTGTCCGCTTTGATCAGGAAGTCATCGTTGGAACCGGGTTCCTCCGGGACCGAGGCCGTGACCCGGGCTCCGAGCATGCCTTGAAAGATCTCCCGGATCAGGAACAGCTCCTCGCACGTGAGCTGGGCCGAGGCAATTACGCCGATTCGTGAGCTATCCTGCTTGTTGTCCGACCTTGCGGCCGAAAGGGCCGCTGAGATCGTTGTGAGGGCCTGATCCCAGCTTGTTTCTGCTGCTTCGGCGGAATCCGTTGACGGTCCGCGCACCTTTTCAAGGCGGGCCTGATCGACCCAGCCAAAGCCGTAGCGGCCCTCATCGCAGAGCCACCACTGGTTCACATCCGGGTTGTACCGAGGCTTGATGCGCGACACTCGTGCTCCGTCGTTCAGATGGGGCCGGTCGAGGACATAGTGCAGATCCACGTTGCACCCCTGGCTGCAACCGTTGCACACCGTGGGGGCGCTGGAGAGGTACCAGACCCTGGCTTTGAATCGGAAATCACTCTCAGTCAGCGCTCCGACGGGGCAGATATCCACAACGTTGGCCGAGTACGGATTGTCGAGCACATCGCCAGGGTAGAGCCCCAGCTCGGCCCGGTCGCCGCGGTTGAAGATGCCGAACTCGCCGGTCTTCGTGATCTCGTCCGTGAACCGCACGCAGCGCGAGCAGAGAATGCACCGCTCCTGGTCCAGCATCACATGGGGGCCAAGTTCCACGGCCTTTTGCTTCTTGACTTTGTGCTCCCGGAACCGCGGGTTGTAGAGCCCGAAGTTCATATAAAAGTTCTGCAGGTCGCACTCACCGGACTGGTCGCAGACCGGGCAGTCGAGCGGGTGGTTGGCGAGCAGAAACTCCAGCACTGCTCGCCGGCCATCCTCGGCCAAGTCGCTCTTCGTGTGCACGACCATCCCCTCGGCGACAGGCGTGTTGCAGGCGATCTGCAGCTTGGGAATCTTCTCCACCTCGACAAGGCAGATGCGGCAGTTGCCGGCGATCGAGAGCGCGGGGTGGTAACAGTAGCGCGGGACAAAGATCCCCAGCTCCTCCGCGGCCTGGATGACCATGGTGCCGTCGGCGACGGTGACTTCTCGGCCGTCGATGGTCAGGCTGGGCATTTCGCGGCCTCCTTCTGCTCGGCACCGCGGCCCGAGCTGATGTACTCCTCGAACTCGTCCCGAAACTTCGTGATGTAGGACTGCACTGGCCAGGCGGCCGCGTCCGCGAACACGCAGATCGTGTTGCCTTCCATGTCGCCGGCGATAGCGAGCAGCTCGTCCAGGTCCCGAAGAATTCCCTTCCCGTCGATGATTCGCCGCAGAATGCGATGGACCCAGCCGGTCCCTTCACGGCACGGTGAGCACTGACCGCAGGACTCGTCGGCAAAGAACCTGGCCGCGGAATCGAGCGCCTGGATGATGCTGGTGGTCTCGTCCATCACAATGACGCCCCCTGACCCGGCCATGGTGCCAGCGGCCTTGAGCGAGTCAAAGTCCATGGCCACGTCAATCTCATCGGCGGTCAGGATCTTGGCCGAGATGCCGCCGGGGATGACGGCCTTCAGCTTGTTGCCGTCGCGCACGCCACCGGCTTTCTCGATGAGTTCCCGCAGGGTGATGCTGACCGGCTCCTCGTACACGCCGGGACGGGTCACATGTCCGCACACGCAGAACAGCCGTGTGCCGCCCTGACGTTCCGTGCCGATGCCGGCGAAGTTTTCGGCTCCATTCCGTAGAATGAACGGGACGCAAGCCAGGGTCTCCACATTGTTGACGATGGTGGGGCACTGGAAGAGACCTGAAATGGCCGGGAACGGCGGCTTGAGTCTGGGAAAACCCTTCCCGCCTTCGAGCGACGTGAGAAGTGCGGTCTCCTCGCCACAGATATACGCGCCCGCCCCGCGGTGGATGACGACATCCAGGTCAAAGCCGCTCCCCTGAATGTCCTTGCCAAGCCAACCGTGGCTGGAGGCCTCATCGATGGCACGCTGCAGGCGTTTCGCCGACCGGAAGTACTCGCCGCGAATGTAGACATAAGCCTTGTGACTGCCGATGGCGAAGGCCGCGATAATCATGCCTTCGAGCAGGGCATGCGGATCCCGCTCCATGATGTAGCGATCCTTGAACGTTCCTGGCTCGCCCTCGTCCGCGTTGACGACCAAGTACTTTGGCTTTTCCGTTCCTTTGGGGACGAAGGACCACTTCCTGCCGGCCGGAAACCCCGCCCCGCCCAGGCCGCGGAGGTTGGCGCTGGAAACCTCGTCGATTACATCCTGCGGGCTCATCGAGGTGAGGACTTTTCTGGCCGCGACGTATCCGTCGTCTGCGAGGTAGTCGTCCAGCCAAGTCCCCTCCGGATCCTTGAAGCGCGTGGAGAGCACTGGCCCATCCGTGGAAATGTAAGGATCAGGCTCCGGTGTCGATTCCGGCTTGCCGGGTTCCGTAAGCGCATCCCGGATGATCGAGTCCACGCTCCCGCCTTCGAGCGGCCCGACAAAGCGTTCGTCGAGCTGGCCCATCGGCGACATTTCGCACGCGCACAGGCACTCGACCTCGGTCAGCGTGACCTCTCCATCGGGGGTCGTCTCACCAGGGCCAATCTTCAGGCTCTCCTTGATCCGGTCCAGCAGATCGCCGGCTCCCCGCAGGAGACACGGCAGACTCGTGCAGACCCGCAACTCGCGCCGGCCGACCGGCTTCGTATGAAACATGTTGTAAAACGAGACCGCCTCGCGCACGTGCGAGCGAGCCTCACCCAGCATGCGTCCGACCCAGGCCTCGGCCTCCTGCGAGACGTAGCCTTGATTCTCTTGGACGAGCCACAACAGCGGCAACATGGCTGCCTTTGGTTGCTCGTAGAGTTGGAGGATTTCCTCGGCCCTCGGTTCAAGATCCGTCAGTGTCACCGGTCCAATTCCCCCCCGATCATGTTGACTGAGCCAAACGTGGGGATCATGTCGGCGATCATGTCTCCGCAAAGGAGTTTAGGCAGAGCTGACATGATGGCGAAGCACGGCGGACGGACCCGCACGCGGTAGGCGCTCCCTGAGCCGTCACTGACCACGTAGAACCCAAGCTCCCCGTTGGCCCCTTCCACCGGGAAGTAGACCTCTCCCTGCGGCGGCCGCACGCCGTGGCCGAACATGACCAGCTTGAAGTGGTTCATCAGTCCTTCGATGTTGCCATACGTGTCCTCCTTGGGAGGCAGGAACGCCCGCTTTTCGTCCGCGGCAATCGACGAGTGCTGTGCCTTTCCAGAGCCCTCAAGAGTGGGACCGGTCACGGCGCAACCGCCTGAGATGGCCGCGATGTTGCCGACCTTTGCCAAGTCAACCATTTCCGCGGCCGGGATCGGCCGCCCGGTTTCCGGGTTGACCAGCACCGGGCCGCCCGGCATGTCGCGCAGAGCCGCTTCGACGATCAGCATTGACTGCTCCATCTCTTCCATGCGGCACAGATAGCGATCCATGTTGTCCCCGGTTGATCCCACCGGCACGTCGAAAGGCAGCCGGTCGTAAACGGCGTACGGACAGTCTTTGCGCACGTCGTACTCGACGCCGGTGGAGCGCAGAAACGGGCCCGTGATTCCGTACGAGATGGCCTCTTCCGCGGAAATCACACCAGTGCCGCTCATACGGTCCACAAAGATGCGGTTGCGAGTCAGCAACCCATGCGCCTCGTCGATGACCTTGCGCGTTTCCTCGAATGCCTTGGCGCAGGGCTCGGCGAAATCGTCAGGCAGGTCGGCCTTCACGCCGCCCACGCGGCAGTAGGTGACTGTCAGGCGGGCGCCCGTGACTTGCTCGATAAGCTCCCACAGATACTCCCGAGCCTTGATCATGTAGAGAAAAACGGTGAACGCCCCCAGTTCCATCGCGCTGGCACCCACGCAGGTGAGGTGGTCGCTGATCCGCGAAATCTCCGAGAGGATGACTCGCACGTAGTGGCACCGCTCCGGGACTTCGATCCCCAGCAGCTTCTCAACGCTCATGCAGTAGCCCATGTTGTTAATCAGCGGGGAGACGTAGTTCAGCCGGTCGGTGTAGGGAATGACTCCGTTGTAGTCGACGACTTCCGACATCTTTTCAAAGCCACGGTGCAGGTAGCCAATCTCGACGTCGATGTCTTCGATCAGCTCGCCGTCGAGTTTGGCGACAATCCGGATGATCCCGTGCATGGCCGGGTGCGCGGGGCCAATGTTGAGCATCATATCCCGCGTCTCAAGCTCCGCGGGGGTGCTCTCGGGCGTCTCAATGGTGTTTTCTTGCATAAGGTGATTCGCGATTTGTAAATTCTTACTCTTAATCTTAATCCTAATCTTAATCCTAGTCTTACTCCGCAAACTCGTCGCGACCCGCCGATCAAGAGTCACCCAGCTTCTCACATTCAGATATTACGCGTCTCCGAATTCGCTCGAATCAGCCCAACCAGCATCGAAACAACCTCGACGAGCATCGCCTTTCCCTCGGCCGCAAGGCTCTCGTCGATCCTAGATTTTACGACGAGTACATCCAGACAAGCCGCGCATTCAAGAGCAGAGCCGCGGGCGATGACGAAGAACCGACAACGATCCTGTTGCGTGTGCTTTCCGTTTCCTTCCGCGATGTTCAACGGGATGGAAGTAGATGCCCGATCGAGCTGGTTGTGAACTGCCAGCGTTTTGGGAAGATTGCCGAGAAGGCTGTCTGTCCAGCCGACAAATCTGATCGATGTTTGGTAAACGTTAAGTTTCTCGTGGTCGAATTGCGGCATCGGGGATTTATGAGGAAGAGGATTAAGATTAGGATTAAGATTAAGATTCAGACAAGATTAGGATTCAGTCAATTAACCGGCCCGATAAGTGGCTGGCGTTTGTTGACGGGGTAGTCCTTGCGCAGCGGGTGTCCCTCAAACTCGGCGTACATGAGGATCCGCTTTAGGTTGGGATGGCCCTGGAATCGAATCCCGAACATGTCCCACACTTCGCGCTCGAGCCAGTCAGCTCCGGCCCACAGCGAGGTCAGGGTCTCCACCTCGGGATCGGCCTCCTCAACGGGCACCACCAGCCGTAGACGGTGCTTGTGCTTAACAGAATAAAAGTGGTAGACGACGGCGTAACGCGCGTCCGCGGGTGGACCGGGCCAGGGGTTCTCATCCGGGATTTGGGATGAGGGCTCCACCGACACACCTGACGATGCAAAGAAAGCCCGCGACGGACTGTCGCCAAACTTCGAGTAGTCCACGGCGGTCAGGTCCATGAGAAAACTCATTTGCAGAGCCGGGTCGTCCTTCAGAAACCGCGCGACGTCGAGCAGAAACTCGCGGCGCAAGACCACAGTTTCGTCGCCACGCCAGGTGTGAGACGCCGACACGGCATCGGGGAAGCGATCCGTAACCAGCTCGATCAAAGTGGATTCATTCATACTTCAAATGTGTCCGGGCGAGTTTCGGGCGCGGCCCGCTTGCCGGTCGTGTGCTGGTCCTGGATCTTGTCCTGCAGTTTCATCAGTCCGTCGAGAACCATCTCCGGCCGCGGGGGGCAGCCCGGGATGTAGACATCCACCGGCATGATCGTGTCGATACCCATGACGGTTGCATAATTGTCATAAAAACCGCCCGTGCACGTGCAGACTCCGAAGGCGACGACCCACTTGGGCTCGGCCATCTGTTCGTGGATGCGTACCAGGACGGGCGCCATCTTGTGGCTGATCGTCCCCACAACGAACAGCACGTCCGCCTGGCGTGGAGAAAATCGAGGCAGGCCCGCTCCGAAGCGGTCGACGTCGTAGTGAGAACAGGCCGTGGCCATGTACTCCATCCCGCAGCACGCGGTCACGAAGGGGTACTGGAAGATGGAAAACTTCCGAGCCCAGCCCAGGGCTGCATTCAGCCGACTTGTCATAAACGTATCGTCGAACATGTTGTTATTCCATCATTGCCATTTCAGAGCGCCGTTGGTCCAGGCATAGACGTAGCCCACCATCAGGATTCCCAGGAAGATGCCCATCTCCACCAGGCCCACCACGCCAAGTTCGCGGAAGATCACGGCCCACGGGTAGAGAAAAACGAGTTCAACGTCGAACAGGATGAACAGGATCGCGACGAGGTAGAATCTGATCGCCTGCTTCCCGCCGGGCAAAGAGAAAGGGTCTTGCCCGCACTCGAACGGATCGGACTTCACGGCCGAGGGTTTTTTCTTGCCCAGCGTGGAGGCCAGTACCACCATCGCCACCGTGATAACTCCGGCCACGAGAAAGCTAGCCGCGATGCCGATGTAGTCGTTCATAGTCGAATTACCTCGCCGCCAATATACACAACGCGACATCGCCGCACCACACGGTTGATGATCGTCATGACGGTGCCTCGGCCCAGAACGTCAGGCTGCCGGGAATGATTCCGCCGATCACAGTGACCAGCGTGGCGACCACGAGCGCTGCGGATACCGCCCACGAGTATTGGGACGGCTCCGGCTCCTGCGGCTCGTTCATGTACATCATGACGGCCACGCGCAGGTAGACGAAGGCCGAAATCACGCTGCAGACGACGGCCAGGACTGCCAGCACGAAATGGCCTGTGCTGATGACGCTTAGAATGACGACGAACTTGGCCGCGAACCCAGACGTGGGCGGGATGCCTGTCAGAGCCAACAGGAATAGGAGCATCAGCGCGGCGGTCCCCGGCCGTTGCGCGGCCAAGCCTCGGTAACCGTCCAGGCTCTCGCCACGCTGGCCCAGCGCGATGACCACGCCAAAGGCTCCGAGCGTCATGAAGACGTAGAGGAAAGAATAGGTCATGGTGGCCGTGGCACCTGCAGCCGCCATGCTGGCCGAGGCTCCTTGGGACGTCGCGGAAACAAAGCCCAGCAGCGCGTAGCCCACGTGTGCAATCGAGGAATAGGCCAGCAGCCGTTTCATGTCGGTTTGGGCCAGGGCGACGATGCTGCCCACGATGATGGACAGCGCGGCGAGGACCACCAGAACGACGGACAAGACGCCTTCCGATCCGAACGCAACCAGGCAGACCCGTCCCAGCGCGGCCAAACCAGCGGCCTTGGACGCGGCCGCCAAAAAAGCCGCGACCGGGGCGCTCGCGCCCTGGTAAGCGTCCGGTGCCCAGGCGTGAAACGGATACGCCGCAATCTTAAAGGCCAGCCCCGCGGCCAATAGGCCGATCGCTACCAAAAGGATCTTATTACTCGCAAGCCCGTGCTCGGAAAGGGCCGAGTCAATGGCTCCGTAACCCGTAGCCCCCGTCACTCCGTAGACCAAGGCGATTCCATAGAGGAATAGCGCCGAGGCGAAGGAACCCAATAGGAAGTACTTGATCGCCGCCTCATTCGACGTGGACTTCTCAACCGTGATCCCGACCAGGATGTACGAGCAAAGTGTCGTGAGTTCTAGGCCCAAATAGAGCGTCAACAGATCGACGGCACTGGCCGCGAACATCATGCCCGTCGAGGCCAACAGGAGCAGCGCGTGGTACTCGGCGGGCCGATCCCCCCCCAATCCCCCCTTGGCAAGGGGGGGCAAGGGGGGGTTGCGTTTGACAGACAGGAGTGTGACCAAAGCCAGCGCGGAAGCAATGAGAACCTTAAAGAACTGAGAGTAGCCGTCCACGACGATCATGTCCCCGAATCCGGTCTTGGGTTCGTCGGGGAGGAGCCAGTACGAGGACAGACCAGCGGCCACCGCGGCGAGAACCGTCCCGACCGTGACTGGCAGCGTTGTCCGAATGCGGCTCGCCGCGAGCATGAGCACCAGCGCCGTGCCAACCAGAATCAACTCCGGCACGAGCAGGATCAGGTGCTTGATGTCCAGATTCATGGCGTGCCTCCTGCCGGCAGGAGTTCGGCCACGGGAACATGCAGATACGAAAGCACACACTCGGGGTAGAGGCCAAGACACAACGCGAGTAGTGCCAGCGGCGCCAGAATGACGACTTCACGGGCATTGAGTTCGAGCTTAAGACCCTCCAGCCCCGAGTTCTTCTCGCCCATGACCACTCGATAGAAGAGCCAAACCATGTAGATCGTTCCCAGTGCCACGCCCCAGATCGCCATGCCGCCCAACCAGGCGCTGGTTTTGAAGGCACCGCTGACGATGAGGAACTCGCCGACGAAAGAATTCAAACCGGGAAACCCCGCGGCAGCCAGGCAAAACAGCGCCAGCAAGATGGACCAGCCCGGCGCAAGCTTCGCAACTCCTCCGTAGTCTTTGATTTCTCGCGTATGGGTCCGCTCGTAGATCATGCCGACGCACAAGAAAAGGGCCGCGCTGATGATTCCATGGTTGACCATCTGCAGGATCGCGCCTTCGACCGCGCTGGTGTTGAGAGTAAAGATTCCCAGAGTGACGAAGCCCATGTGGCTCACGCTCGAATAAGCAATCAGGCGTTTTATGTCCGTCTGGGCCAGCGTCACGTAGGCTCCATAGACGATTGCCACCGCCGAGATGACGAGCATCGGCGTGAGGAAGAGCTGCACGGCATTGGGAAATATTGGCAGCGAAACGCGCAGGAATCCGTAGGCACCCATTTTTAGCAGAATCCCGGCCAGGATGACGCTGCCTGCCGTGGGGGCCTCGGTGTGAGCGTCCGGCAGCCACGTATGCACTGGGAACATGGGCACCTTGACCGCGAAGGCCGCCAGAAACGCCACGAACAGCCAAACCTGCAGACCGGGCTCAAGACTCGCCCCGGCGAGAGCGCTGAAATCCAGCATGCCGGACGGCTGGAGGGCCAGTTCCGGAGTCGCGTCGTAAAGGACAATCATGCCCACGAGCATCAAGACGCTGCCGGCCAGTGTGAAGAGCAGAAACTTGATCGCGGCATAGACACGATTCGGGCCGCCCCAGACACCGATGATGAGGAACATCGGGACGACCATCAGTTCCCAGAAAAAAAAGAAGAGGAACAGGTTCGCGGCGGCGAAGAGCCCAATCATCGCAGTCTCGGCGACCAACAGCGCGGCGTAGAACTCGCGCATTCTCGTTTGGACGGCGGTCCATGAGACCCCGACGCACAGAACACTCAGCAACACGGACAGGAAGATGAACGGAAGGCTGATCCCGTCGACGCCCAGCCGGTAGGCAATGTCCAACGTCGGGATCCAGTCGCCGTACTCGTCGACGAACTGCAGAGCACTTGATTGCTTGTCGAAACTCCAAGGATATCCACTGCAGAAAAGCGGAGCCGCCACGGCCAGCGTGGCCAGGGTTGTGACCAGCGCAATCCAGCGTGCCAGCCGCTCGCTGCCAGCAAGCAAGATCACGGCTGCACCCACGAGGGGCAAAAAGGTCGTCACTGATAGGACCGGGAAGTCTGTCATCGTGCGATCATTGTTAAAGCGAGCAGCGCCAACACGCCGGCTGCCATGAGCAGGCCGTAGTGCTGGGCGTTACCGCTCACCGTAGTCTTTAAGATCTGGCTGAAGGCTTGGGTCAACCGGCCCACGCTCACGACTGCATAATCGACGATGCGGGTGTCGAGTTTGCGCAACAGATGCGCCGCACCTAACACGGGTCGCCGCATCACGAATTCATAAATTTCTCCAACGAAGCCAGACTCAACGCGTGCCAGCGTTCCGCGGGTTACGGATTCAAAGGCCGACGATCCTTTGCGGTAGAACCAGTCTGTGTCGAGGCTGATCTTGGGTTCGGGGTCGAGCTGCTTCAGTAGCAGGAAAAACCCGAGCGCCGTGAAACCCAACATTCCCAAGGTACTTGTGACGTGCGGCAATGTGTACGGGTGATATGTCGAACCATCAGCATATAACACATGTCCGTCCACTGTGTTTGGGAGTTGCTCGTACAAGAGTCCGGGTAAGACTCCAATCAAAACGCAGGCGGCCGCAGCCAGTGCCATCGCAACGAGCATGTTCTTAGGCGGTTCTTGGGCACGCACGCCTGAATCTTTGCCGAAGAACATGTAGTACGGAAGTTTGAGTCCCGTGTGCAGGAACGTCCCAGCGGAAGCTAAGGTCAGCATCAGAAAGATCCACTGCCGCTCGCCCTCGCCCGCGGCAGAGACAATCATCGACTTGCTCACGAAACCGCTAAACAACGGCACGGCCGAGATGGCAAAGGCGCCGATCATGTACAGGCCAAGTGTGATCGGCATGGTTTTGTAGAGCCCGCCCATTTCGCTCAGCTTCCGCAGCCCGGTTACGTGCAGGACCGCGCCGGCTCCCATGAAAAGCAGCGCCTTGTAGAGGATATGCGCGAAGGCGTGCGCCGATGCTCCGTTGATGGCCAGATCGCTCCCGATGCCTACCGCGCAGACCATGTAGCCAACCTGGCTGATGATGTGGTAGGCCAAGAGCCGCCGCGCATCGTTTTCCAGCACGGCGTAGACCACGCCGTAGATCGCCATCGCCGCTCCCAACCACACAATGAGGTCGTTCCCGCCTGGGACGGCGAAGCCGCGGATCAAGACATAGACCGCAGTCTTGGTCGTGAAGGCGGTCATAAAAACCGCGCCCGTGACCGTTGCTTCCGGGTACGCGTCCGGAAGCCAGGCTCCCAGGGGAGGGACCGCCGCATTGAGCAAGAAACCCACGAGGATTAGGGACCATCCGAGGATCACGGCCCAATCCGCGTCGGACGCCGGAATTGCGCCCAGACTCTCGAAGTCGAACGACCCCTTAGCGGTACAGTGGAGCACAATCCCTGCCAGCAGGACCAGCCCCCCGAAGACGTGAACCAGGATGTAGCGGAAGCCGGCTGTCACGGCAGATGGTTCGCGACGCAGCCACACCAACAGAACGGATGAGATCGCCATCAGCTCCCAAAACACGTAGAGCGAGAGGAAGTCCCCGGCAAACGTCACTCCAAGTGCGCCGCCGGCATAGGTCAGGGCCGTCACGTGTTGGGCATCGTCCTTCACGTGCAGTGCGTAGACCATTCCCAGGAAGGCCATGATCGAGAACACATAGGAAAAAATTAGGCTCAAGGGATCGACCCGGCCAAACACGAGTGTCTGGCCGAGAAATTTCACCTCGCCAAAGGTCCCTTCCGTCATGCTCAGGCAGACGGCCAGCGCCGCAGCCGGCAGAAGGACCATTGCCGCCCGCTTGAACCAGCCTTTGAGGAAAGGCAGAACCCAAGCGCCCAGAATGAGCAACAGCCCTGGGTGGATCCAGTCAAGTTTCAAGAAATCAAGAGGCATCTGTGGGTCGGTCGGTGTCTGGGTGTGTGGGGCTGATCGGTCCGGTCGGTCTGATGTTTTCAAGAGTCATAATAATCCTCACGGCGCATGAGCCAGACTTTCCCGAGGAATTTGGACACGACGATGATCGCCACGCAGGAGGCTAGCCCGTAAAGTGAGCCAAAGGCCGGAATGCCCTCAAACCAAAAATGGGAATGTTCGCTGCCGAACGTTTCCGGCAGAACTTTTTGCGCCAGAGCCAGCGCCCCTTCCGCCAGAAACACCACAACCAGGCCCACGTAGAACCAGCGCTTGATCCTGCGAAGACGGACTGGGTCCTCGAGTTGCCTCTGTAAGAAACTCATGGAACAACACTCCCGGCTAAACTCAGGACAGGCCCCGGAAAGATGCCCAACAACAGGCTCGCGGCCGCGCAAATCACCAAGGGCGCAACCATCCAGGGCACCTCGCGGACTTGCTCGACCTCGTTCGTCTCGGGTCCTTTTTCGAAGTACGCCTTGTAGACGATCGGGCCTAGGTAGGCTGCATTGAGGAGCGAGCTGACCAGCAGCACTCCCAATAACATCAGGCGGCCGTCAGCCATCGTGCCAAGGGCGAGGTACCATTTGGAGACAAATCCCGAGGTGGGGGGAATGCCGATGACGCTTAGGGAGGCAATCGCAAACGCAGCCATGGTCCACGGCATGCGCTTGGCAAGACCGGACATCTGGCTGATTTCGGTCTTGCGCGTGGATACGTAAATTGAGCCTGCGCATAGGAAGAGAGTGATCTTTGATACCGCATGGAAAGTGATATGGGCGATGCCGCCTCGCACCCCGTCGGGATTTAAGAGCGCCGCTCCCAGGATGATATACGAGAGCTGGCTGACCGTTGAGAACGCCAGCCGGGCCTTGAGATTGTCCTGGCCGAGCGCCAGCAGCGAGCCGACCAGGATCGTCACCGAGGCAGCTCCCAATGCCAATTGGTCCGCGCCGATCTCGCTCATGGTGACCGGTCCGAACACGAACAGAATAACCCGCAACGTGCAAAACACTCCGGTCTTCACCACGGCCACGGCATGCAGCAATGCACTGACCGGCGTGGGGGCCACCATCGCTGCGGGCAGCCAACTGTGCAGCGGCATGACCGCGTTCTTGGCGAATCCGAACAGGAATAACGCGAAGATCAGAAAGAGTAACAAAGGCTGCTCCAACGCGGTTGGCAGGATGCCGTTCGGGCGAAACTCAAGGGTCTTGGCCACGTTGTAGGTCAGGATAATAGCGGCGATGAGAAACACTTTGGCGGCGCCCAGAAGATATATGACATACTTGCGGGCGCCGGCCTTGGCCTCGGTCGTCTCGTTGTGACCGACCAGCGGGTACGTGACCAGGGTCAAGGCCTCATAAAACAGAAACAGAGTGAACAGATTCGCGGAGAAGGCCACTCCGATCGTGGCGGTCAGCGCCAAAGCAAAGCACGTAAAGTAACGGGTTTGCGCGTGCTCTTTGAGAGAACGCATATAGCCGATCGAATAGAACGAGGTCACGATCCACAGCAGCGACGCGCCCAAGGCAAACAGCAGGCCGAAGGCATCCACCCGAAACGCCAGTTCGAAACCGCGAAAGTCGGGGAGGATCCGGACGAGCACACATTCGGGCGAGCGGCCCGCTAGGACATCGGGGATCATACTGGCGACAATGCCGAACATGACCACGCCCGCCGCAACCGACCAAAACTCCCTCAGATTGGCGCGACGTTGGTCCGTGCATGCGATCAGCAGCGCACCTAGGGCCGGGGCTAGCACCGCGAGCAGGGGCATGACCGAAATCAAAATACGTTCTCCACCGATGTCACCACTTCAGCTTGGTCAGTTCGTCGACACCGGCCCCAGGTTTGTTCCGGTTCAACGCGATGATCAATCCCAGACCGACCCCAACTTCCGCGGCGGCCACGGCGATCACGAACAGTGCCAGGATCTGGCCGCGCGCGAGCGGATCATCCAGATGCCGGCTGAATCCAACCAGGCTGAGGTTGACCGCATTCAGCATGATCTCAACCGAAATGAGCATCAGGATGATGTTCCGTCGGGCCAGGAAGCCGAAGACGCCGATCCCAAACAAGACGGCGCTCAGACCTAGAATCACATCCATGCGGGGCTCAATCATGATGCAGTCGGCCTCCTCTTGGCGAGCACGACCGCTCCCACGATGGCGGCCAACAGGATCAGCGATGTGATTTCAAAGGGCAACGCGAACGCACCGAACAGCGACCAGCCCACGTCCGAAATCTCCACCGTTGCGCTCGTCGCGACCTCAGCATGGGCAGGGCTAATCGTCTCGACTTGAGCGAGCCAGGCCAACGCCGCGAGCGAGAGTCCGCCGGCAACGGCGAACGGCCAATGCGGGCCGAACCGCGGCCGAGCCACCTCGCCCGGCAGGTCGAGCAACATCAGGACGAAGAGATAGAAGACGAGGATGGCGCCTGCGTACACGATGACCTGCACCGCCGCCAGGAATTCCGCACCCAGCAGCAGGAAGATGCCTGCCACGTGCATGAAGAGGGCCAGCACCCATAACATGCTGTGGACGGGATTCTTCCGCGTCACGGCCAGAATCGCGCTCGCGACGCTCGCGGCAGCCATATAATAGAAGGCCGCTTGGGGGGTGAAAAACATCATATCTGGCCAACGTACGCGGTGCCGTACGGTCTGTCAAGCAACCGAATTTTGATGGCCCAAGTCTTCACTCAACGTAAGCGGTGACATCTTCAGAGACGAGAATGTTTGCCAAATCGGACGCGTCACGGTTTGAATACTGGAATCTCGAACGATGGAAAACCCGCTGCGCCCGCCAGGTTTCCTCTTTTTTGCGTGGAAATTCCAGTTACAATCGTATGCATCAGCCAATCGGATGCTGCTTCGACGAATGATGATCGCTCCGTTGAATTCGATTCGAGGGTTACCATGCAAAACACACTCCAACCGTTGCTGGAAAAGAAGGGCCAGGAAGTCTATTCGATCCAGGCCAGCCAGAGCGTCTACGAGGCCATCGCCGAGATGGATGCCAAAAAGATTGGCGCTCTGATCGTTAAAGATGGAGACAAGGTCGCTGGTATTATCAGCGAGCGGGATTACCTGCGGAAGGTAATCCTCAAAGGCCGGTCGTCAAAAGAGACGCCGGTGGAAACGATCATGACCCGGGACCTGGTGTTCGTTAGCCCGAAGCATACGGTCCACGAGGCGATGGCACTGATGACCGAGAACCGGTGCCGTCACCTTCCGGTTTTCCAGGACGAACAGTTGGTCGGTATGCTCTCGATCGGGGATTTGGTCAAGGCGATCATCGCGGATCAGGAATTGCAGATCCGCATCCTGGACGACTATGTGTCCAGCGGGTAGAACTATCCGACCGGTGCCTCACTGCGCTCGACCAGCGAACTCAGGTACAAGAGCGAACTGTCCTGTTCCGGCGGGACGGCCAACAGTTCATGGGCGGCCCGCAGAAGATCGTGGCGACTGATCTGACCGATGAGTGCGCCATCGCGCAACACGGGCAGACGCCGATAGTTCGTGTTCAGAAAGATTTGTGCGATGCTGAATAGATCGGTGTCCTCGGTGATCGTTTTCGCGTCGGAATCCATGAATCCAAAGACCGTGAGCAACGGCGTGTCCGCTTCGTCGTCCAGCGCGCCGTTGGTGTGCTTCTGCGAGCGTAGATAATGCAGCGCGGCCTCGCGCTCGTGTACGATCGTCGACAGTTTATGCGCGGCGCGCAAAACATCTCGGCGACTGATCTGACCGACCAGCTTGCCGTCGCGCAACACGGGCAGGCGGCGATAGCGAGTGTCGAGGAAAATCCGCGCAATGCTCAACAGGTCCATGTCTTCGGGGATCGTTCTTCCAAGATCTTTGTTCATGAAAGCGGCAACCTCGGTCGTTGGCAACTGTTGGTAAGCCGACTCGATCATCACGCTCATGCAATATCGTTCGGAGAAGACACCCAGCAGATTCCCCCGATCAACGACGGGTGCTCCGGAAATGCGATGTTTCAGCAGGTAACCGATGGCCTGAAACACGTCCATGTCCGGTGGCAGCGTGATCAGTTTGGTGGCCATGATGTCTTTGGCAAGCTTCTTCGCAACGGCACGCTTGCCACGTGCGTTGTCTGCTTGACTGGCGAGTTGAATGGCCAAAGTCAACACGCTCATGCAACACTTTTCGGAGAACACGCCGACATAGTTTCGCTGGTCGTCAACGACGGGCGCGCCGGAGATTCGGTGTTTCAGCAAGAGACCCATCGCCTTGAACACATCCCTGTCTGGCGGCAACGACACCAGCTTGGTGACCATAATGTCCTTCGCAAGTTTCGGGCGATCCACTGATTGACCTCCTCCAATTGCACGTCGAGCAGCACATGACCTGCGCGTCGCGAGAGCATTACACAAGACATACCTCAATTACGAAACAACAATTTATTTTACCGGAACGCAATCCGGATTGCGAAACAAAAATTCGGGGACAGCCGAATCATCAGCATGATCGGCGAACAGCCTCCGGTTCCGTAGTACTCTGCTCCAATCGGTTCGGCGTTTGGTTGGCGTCTGATCCCGTGTTTTACAGTGTCTGGCGATGGGCGTTTGACGCGAGAATACCAGCGTAAACGGCAAACATGGGTACGGTTTCGCTAACCGTACTCATGTTTGATGTGTCCTGGCGATCAATCATGGTCCGCGTTCATTTGTATGGCATCGCGAAGGACCGACGTTTTTGTGAAGAAGCCTTCGGTTCCGTAGACCGAAAGCGCTAGGAGCACGCTTTAACCTAGCTTCACCGGAGGCGGTTTTTCAGGGGTCTAACCTTCGACCACGCTTCGAC
>CAUZVF010000004.1:0-22779 GCA_963582955.1 Planctomycetota bacterium | reverse complement strand
CCCGCGAGCCGACCGGGATCGCAAAATCGTGTGACTCTTGGTTGATTGGCGGTGTCGCTCGGCTCGCGACACCGACATTCATGGGACTTGGATAATCGTATCTTTGATTCGCGGCCCGGCAATCCGAACATCGCCTGTCCGCGTCGTCACCTGAAGTTGATCCAGATGTTCGCAAATCGGTACGGCGAATTTCCGGCTGACTCCCCAAGCTTCCCGAAGCTGCGACATAGTGGCTTCACCGAGTTCGTTCAGCACATTCTCGCACATGCCACGCGCCTGTTCGATAGCTTCGGGCGTGAAAAACAGGCCATCCGCGATTTTTACCAATAACCCGTCTTCAACCGACAAATTCAGCAGAGTTTCAATTTCCGCCGGCTTTTGCCCCGTCGATGCCGCCAGTTCCTTCAACGTTGGCGGCTTCAGCCCGGACTGTGTGATTGCTTCGAGACTTTGCGTGCGAGCCTGTTGTTGGTTTTTTGTCAGTTTGACCTGCCCGTCCGCCGGACCCAGATTCGAACCAATTTGGACCAGTTCACTCTTGGTGATCAGATAGGCGAAGACGGCATCCAGCAGCCCAGGCGCGGCAATCTCTCGGCAAGCCGTGTTCAACGTGTTTCGCGGGAGCGCCCGACGAGGCTGATGCCGCGCCAATTCTTCCTTGATCGTTTTCATGACCGAACCGGCCAACGATTTCAGCCGTTTTCGGTGGATCAACATGCGGCGATCCTTGCTGCCAATGTGCATCAATAGTTTTTGTTGCTTCAAGCTGTCAATCAGTTCCTCGTATTTCTTCGACGAGATACCGACGCGCCAGGTTGCCTCGTGCGGCGAATCTCCGACCGTGTCCGCCTGAATCAACAGCGCCGACAGACGCTCGGCTTCCGAAGTCGTATCGAGGGCCACGCCGTACGCCTGTAAGTCTTTGATGCGTTTGTGTGGTGGAATGTAGGGATCGAGTACCGTCCCACCGGCGACGGTGATGGCTGGAGAAATACGCCGCAAGATGAACCGTTGACCATAGGTCGCGACAAACGGTTGCTTCGCCCGTAATTCGGCGTAGCAACGTTCGCCAGCCTTCAGTTGCCGGCCTTTCAAGATGATGCGAACAGGAACTTCACAAGTTCCCAAGTGCAGGTTTAATTCCAACCGATCCTTTAGCACGATCGGCGAACTGCTGAGCGAACGCAGTTCAACAACCATCCGCATCGTGGATTTCAAGTAACCGGGAGTCGCCAATTCGTGACCGCGAGCGATTTCTTCATTCTTGACGCCGGCCAGATTGATGGCGGTTCGTTGCCGTGCGCCCGCGTCGTCGTTCTGAGTTCCGTGGCTCTGCACGCTGCGCACACGGACTTCCCGGCCTTCCGGCAACATTTCCAATATTTCACCGGCCGCAACCTCACCACTGGCAACGGATCCCGTGACGACCGTTCCGTGGCCGGTAATCGAGAATACGCGGTCAATCGGCATCCGGAAGAGTTCGTGTGATTCGACCGTTTCGACCGTTTCGGCGATTTCCAGCAATGTCGCTTTCAACTGATCAATTCCGGCGCCTGTTTCAGACGAGACGGGAACCACCGGGCAACCTTCCAGAAATGTACCAGCGACGGTTTCTTCGATCTCGTCCTGAACCAACTCGACCATTTCTTCGTCGACCAAATCGGTCTTCGTGATGGCCACGGCACCGGTGTTGATGGCGAGCAGATCCATGATTTCCAAATGCTCGCGCGTTTGAGGCATGACGCTGTCGTCGGCCGCGATGACCAATAAAGCCACGTTGACGCCGGTTGCTCCGGCAACCATGTTCTTGACGAATCGCTCGTGACCGGGGACGTCGACAACTCCGAAACGGAAACCGCCCGCTTCCCAATGCGCGAAACCCAGGTCGATCGAAATGCCCCGAGCCTTTTCTTCCGGCAGACGGTCGGTGTTGATATTTGTCAACTGTCCGACGAGACGAGTTTTGCCGTGATCGATGTGACCCGCGGTCCCAATCAAGATGTGGCGTGCTTTGCTGGCGTCGGGCATGTTAGTTCGTCAGACTGGTAGTGACGCTGAAGTTGAAATCCGTGAAAGTTAGTTTCGTCTACGCATCAGACTGTGGCAAGTGGGCGAATGGCCGGCAATTGCCTGATCCGAATCATCAGTGAGGCCCCCAATGACATCAAGAGCAGCGACCGAATACCGCTATCACAAACTGACATGGCCGGAAATCAACGATGCCGTTGAAATGAACAAAGTGTGCATCGTCCCGTGCGGGGCTGTCGAACAGCATGGTCCCCACCTTCCCTTGGACGTCGATCTTGTGTGTCCCGGCGGAGTGGCCGATGGGACCGGCCAGCAATTACCCGACAAAATCCTCGTGCTGCCCACGATTGCATATGGCTATACGGGCCACGTCATGGATTTTCCCGGCACGATCAACACTCATTATGAAACATTCATCAAGCAAGTGTTGGATGTCACCAAATCACTGGCGTATCACGGATTCAAAAAGATCATCTTGCTGAACGGCCACGGGTCGAACATGCCGAACCTCGACTTGGTCGCGCGGCGAACAAACCTGGAAACCGACGGCGAGTGCGTACTGATCGCGTGGTGGAGCTTGCTGACTGTCGACAAGGAATTCCTGCCAAGTTGGCGGGAAAGCACGTTTCCCGGCGGATGCTCACACGCCGGCGAATTGGAAACGTCGATGTACCTGTACCTCGCCGAAGAAGACGTCCGCAAGGACAAAATCAAGAACGGTACGATCAAGATCAACGAAGAAGACAGTCCGTTTTGTTACGTCGATTTATTCGGACACGGCCCGGCAGCGCTCACCTCTTGGACGAGCAGTTATTCCGAAACCGGAGTCCTGGGCGAGGCGGAATTGGCAACCAAAGAAAAGGGTGAAAAAGCCTACAATGAAGCCGTCAAACAGCTCTGCCGATTCGTAGAATTCTACCAGAAGCGTGCCATCGACGTCCGGCACAAAGAACAACGCCCAGAACCGACAATGCCCATCCCGTGGGGCCAGCGGGACCGACTGTGAATCACGAATTGGGTTGCGTCGAAATGCTGAGGGATGCGGTTCGACGACACGAAACGCCAAATTCTCGTCGGTTCAAGGAGTCAATGTCATGTTTCGCAATTGGGTTGTGAAGGTCGTGGCTGTTTTGGAAATTGCGGTATTGTTCGTGTTGTTCGGTTTCATGATCGGCCAAGACACGGCGGACGAATCAACGACACGACAACCTGCTAATGAAACGCCGGTATCCGCCGATCTCGAGCCAGCGGCAGCGATCTCGTCCCCAGAACGATTGGCGGCCCCCATTTACACGCGATCTCCGTTGGCGCAATTCAATCACATGATTCGTGAGATCGAGACGCGAATTCAAGTGTTAGAAAGTCAAAATCACGAAAAACAGTCAGCCGTGATGGCAACCGCATTGGCTGCGTTTAAGGCAGAACGGCGTGGTGTCTACCGTTTCGAGTCGGAGTTGCCGGAAGTGCATGTCGTCGGCTTGCATGACGCTAGTTCGGGCGATGCATTTGGCCCGGCTCACGTTCGGATCACCTACACGGGTAGCCCAGTCATTCTGGTCCTGACTTCAGGGAATCCCATTGAATGGAATCTTGTCGTCGCTGATGACGTCGTGTTAGACCAAGTCATCGTCAGTGGGTCCGACGAGCAGGTTTTGAAGGGGCTCGCGGACGATGTTCCCGTGTGGAACAAGTCAGGCGAAAGCAGCAGTGGCCTGCGTTTCCATTGTTACGAACGAATGGATGAACGGTTTGGGGATATGGTCCAACAACTCCAAGAACTGACTAGCCTTGGCGTCGTCACTTTTCAGGGAACTTATCGATATCCCGGTAAGCCATTCGTGATCGGGCCGGATGATCAAGATTGGCGAATCCAACACTTGATTGCACGCATGGTGCCGCTTCACGAAGAGACAACTCGAGAAACGCGATCACGAGCCCGCAACGCCGCCGAGGAAATCAGTTTCAACGCCATGCACTTGTGGGGTACCGATCGGCACGGATTTGGCGGCAATGCTTCGTGGGGCAAGTTTACCGTGAATGGGCCGATCCTTCGGACAATGCAGCCGTTGCGAAGAGCCTACAAGCACCTCACCGTGGATCCGAAAAACAACATTCTGTACGCCGTCGACCACGACGTCATCCGCATTGACCCCGAAGGCGGTCGTCCGGTCGCCCTGCCGATTCCCGCCGGGATTCCACGTCTGAGTTGGCCCAGCGGACTGGCCTTCGACAAAAAACGCCGCCGTGTATTGCTCTGTAGTTTCGGTGGTGGCGGCCATTTGTACGCTTATGATGTGAATGCTGAAAAATGGTCCGTGCTATCGAGTATGCGCGGTATCAATCCGACGGCGATGGCGTGGTCAGAAAAGTACGATGCCATTTTCGTGATCGCCCGGCAACATGTCGAATCCCGAAAAAGCAATGCGCTTTGTGAGTTGAATTCCGATGGGGCAACAGTCGCGTCGTACACGCTTGGGGCGGAATTGCCGTTACTTGAGCGTAACCCGCGTTGCCAGTTGATAGCAGTCGATGATCGCCTGGTCTTGCTCGCGCCTGGTGCTGGCGAGTCGAGAGGCTTCGGCGCTCCGCCGACCCATTCGTACGTGATCAGCTTGAAATCACACGAAATCGAATACACAGCGAAACTGATCCAGCAATGACGCGCGCGAATTAAGCTACCGGGGCCGTATCGACCAAATCGCTGACCAGCTTGCTCAGCACTTCATGAGTCACTTGAATGTCGACCGGCTGTCGGCCCGGTTGCCCGTTGGACGATTTGAAGCGACGCAGCGAGAAGCTGCCACTGGGATTGGTTTGCAGCAGGACCTCGTAAAAGCGAGTTTCGTCGTCGCTCTTGTCGGGTGGCGTCGAGCGAATTAGGACTTTCTTTCCATCGGGATCGAATTCCAGCGGACCGATGTTTTCCATCAGATAAGTAATGCGATCGGAAAGCCGCTCGGCCCAGGCTTTCAATGTGTCGAAGTCTTGGCTGTCGATGGAAGGCACGTCGAGACGAATCTCTCGCACCGAGCAGCTCATCGAATCGACGGCGGTGAAGTCCACGAAGATTTCAATTCCGCCGTCAGTCGACAGCGCGACGGTTCTCGGTTGGTCGGATTGAAACCCCGCAAGCTGTTTTAACTCGTCGCTGAGCGTTTGCTTGAAAGTCATGGTTCCCCCCCTTTATTTGATTCGTTTAACGGCAAGCCGCAGGCGACTGCGTTTCAAGGCGTGAAATGGTCGCGACACGCAGTCGCCTGCGGCTCGCCGTTAAACGAGGAATCACACGTTCTTACTTCGCCTTCATTTCGTGGCTCTTGCCGTCGTACGAGAGTACAGTTGGCTTGTCATCAATCACCGATTCGATATGAACTGGCCGTCTCCAGATTCGCTGCAAGTTGACCAGCGTGTCGCGAGCATAGTCGAGCTTTAGTTCGTTGCCGCGATAGTTGTGGTTTAAGTATAGGTCGCCGCGGTTCTTGTGGTTGCCGTCCGTGACATAAATAAACGGTCGGCCGTGGTTGGTCAGACTATTAAGCAATTGTTGTTTGATCTCGTCGAATTCACGGGATGCGATTTCGTAATAATCGCTGGAATCGTTATAGGCGAACGAGAACATCTTGTGTTTGTGGCAGAATTCGGCGGTGAGAAATGTGTCGATGAACGTCACGTCGTTGTGGATCCGCCGCACTTCGAAGATTTTCTCGCGGCCAAGCCCGAGATGTTTGTCCCAATGCTCTTTCTCGTACAGGTCGTCGCACTGTTCATAATCGGGACCGAACTGGCCTGTGTTCCAGCGTTCCTCGATGTCCTTTAACAGTTCGATACCTAGTTTGTACGGATTCAATCGTTGTGGGCTGGTGGCCATCGTTCCGCTGTGATGGTCGGCGTAGTCGATGACTTCCGCGTCGGTCAGGCCGTGGTGAGTCATGATCTTCGAGTGCCAATAACTGGCCCAGCCCTCGTTCATGATCTTCGTCTGGCCTTGTGGAGCCATATAGTAAGCCTCATCGCGAATGATTGAGAGTACGTCACGTTCCCAATCCTTCAACGGAGCATTTTCCAACAGGAACAACAGCACATCCCGTTGAGGTTCCGCCGGAAACGACCGGCTTTCTTCGGCTTGCCTTAGTTCTTCTTCCCGTTGATCGGCTTCCTGCTGCAAGACGTCTGGCGGATTGATGTAGGCATCCATGTAATCCTTAGAAGGAAACCGTCCCACCGAGCCGTCCGACTCGCTGGGGTCCTTCCTGGGTTCGAGTGCGGTTGAGGCGGCCCGCACGGGTTTCTCGGTGCGTTTGATGTGCGGTGAATGCGGGTCGATCAGATCTTCCAGCGACAGGCAGGCATCGACGAATTCCTCAACGGCTTCCTGGCCGTGACTGTCGATGTACCGGTTGACTCGCGCCGCATGATTGGCCATCTGATCGAGCATCTTGCGATTCGTCAGAGCGAACCAAGCATTGTTCTTGAAGAAATCGCAGTGTCCGTAAACGTGAGCAATCACCAGTTTTTGATCGGTCATCGCGTTACATCGCAACAGATAGGCGTAACACGGATCGGTGTTGATCACCATTTCGTAGATTTTCTGCAGACCGTACGAATAGCCTTTCATCAATTCGTCGTATTGGGCTCCGAACCGCCAATGCGGATACCGAGTGGGGAATCCACCGTACGCGGCGATCATGCTCAACTCTTCATAGTCGACGATCTCGAAAATCGTCTCGAAGAAATCGAGGCCATAATCAGCGGCGATCTGTTGCATGTCGTCCTGGACGGCAGCAATGTCGCTCGGCAGAGCTCGGTGTGTGCTGATTGGCATGGACGTCTGCCCTCGTTACTTGCCTTTTCCAAGAAAAGTTTTGATCGAATCGTAGATATCGTCTTTGTTGCCGATTTCCGACAGGATTAGGTTTTCGTGTTCCTCGTTGATTTTTCTCAGCTCGCGTATGAAATCGCCGGAACCGTAAGGACTCTCGACTTGGCCATAACAAAACAAGTTGCAATGTGGGATGATTTCGTCGGTCAATATCTTGATGCACTCGTTGTTGTCTTCGCCCCAGTTGTCGCCATCGGAAAATTGGAAGCAGTAAATGTTCCAAGCGTCCGGCGGAAATTCACGCTGGATGATCGACCGCGCGACTTGGTATGCCGACGAGATCCGCGTGCCGCCGCTTTCGCGAGTGCGATAAAACGTATCTTCATCGACTTCGCGCGCCACGGCATCGTGGATCACGTATCGAGTTTGCACGCCGTCGTATTGCTTCTGCAACCACGTATCAATCCAAAACGATTCCGTGCGGACGATCTCCTTTTGATCGTCGGTCATCGAGCCGGACACATCCATCACGTAGATCACCGCCGCGTTCGCCTGCGGATCGGGGATGCTCTTCCACGACCGGTAAATGTGGTCTTCGCGCATGGGGATGATACGTGGTGCATCGATGTTGTAATCGTTCGAGGCGATCATTCGCTTGAGCGCTTGTTTGTAGGTGCGCTTGAAATGCCGCAGAGATTCCGGTCCCGTGCGACGGACCGTTGTGTAGCGGTCTTTCTTGCTCTTGATTGTGTCCTTGCCTTTGGGCTCGATCCGGGGAAGTTCTAATTCTTCACCCAGCATTTCGGCCAGTTCATCCAGGCTGACCTCGACTTCGCGAACGTGCCGGCCGGGAGCATCTCCCGCCTGGCCCGGGCCGTCGCCGGGTTGGCCACCACGTCCGATGGGCTGTCCGACGTCGCCTTCACCTTGCCCCACTCCGCCGGAACCTTTGGGCCCATGCTGGAAGTGAGGAATCGAGATGTTCGGCACGGGGATGCTGACGACCTCGCGGCCCTTGCGCCCCAACATCTCGCCATGAGTGATATACCGACGCAGGTCTTTTCGCAGCCGGCCACGGACGATATTCTTGAATCGCGAAAGATCGCGGTCTATGTTTCGTCCCATGGTGAACCTCGAAGAGGGCTTTCAGCGATCAGCTTGCTTGGGTGTGCTCTTGGCTGGCCGCTGACGGCTGAACGCTGCTAGTCTCATTCGCTCTTCACATCGCCGCGAGCGAAGATGCTGGCGACGTATTGCAAGACATCGGTTGCTGATTCTTCGTTGTAGCCGAAGTCGCGGATCAAGCGGGATTTGACAATATCGATCTTTTCTTGCGTGTCGGCGTCGACGACATTTGACACAAGGCTTGTCAGCTTGATCGTGTCCTTTTGATCTTCGAACAACTTCATTTCCAACGCTTTTTGCAACCGTTCGTTCGTGCGATAGTCGAACGTCTTGCCGTCCAGCGACAGGGCACCAATGTAGTTCATGATCTCGCGGCGGAAGTCGTCCATGCGCGTTTCCGGGATGTCAATCCGCTCTTCAATCGACCGCATCAGCCGTTCATCCGGCTCTTCGTCTTCACCCGTGAAATTGTTCTTAACTTTTTCTTTCTGTGTGTAAGCCTTGACGTTGTCGATGTAATTGGCGCACAGCCGCGTCAGAGCATCTTCGTCGGCCGCGATGGCACGCTGGACTTCGTTTTTCACCGTGTCCGTGTATTCCTCTTTCACGACCGCGATCAGTTGCCGGTATTGCTCGCGCGTTTCCTCGTTCGGCACCAGCGAGTGATGCTTCAGCCCAGATTCCAATTCGTTCATGAGCATGAACGGATTCAAGCTGGTCGCGTCGGTGTTGGCGACGAGTGCGTTCGAGATCTTGTCCTGCACGTATCTCGGTGAGATTCCCTGCAAGCCTTCCGCACGGGCGTCCTTACGCAGTTGCAAAACGTTGTCTGTCGTGAATCCCGGCAGAGTCTTTCCGTTGTACAACTTCAGTTTCTGCAACAGAGTCAACCCGTGGTGCTTGGGTTCTTCCAACCGAGTCAACACGGCCCACATCGCCGCGATTTCTAACGTGTGCGGCGCGATGTGTTTGCCACGCACTCGCTTTTCGTTGTAATCTTTCTCGTAGATCTTGATCTCTTCAGACAGCTTCGTCACGTACGGAACATCGATTTTGACCGTCCGGTCGCGCAATGCCTCCATAAATTCATTGGATTGCAGCTTGCGAAATTCCGGCTCATTCGTGTGGCCGATGATGACGGTGTCGATATCGGTCTGAGCAAACTTCTTCGGTTTGATCTTGTGTTCTTGCGACGCGCCTAGCAAATCGTAGAGGAACGCGACGTCCAGTTTTAGCACTTCAATGAATTCGATCATGCCGCGGTTGGCAACGTTGAATTCGCCATCAAAGTTGAAAGCCCGCGGATCACTCTCGCTGCCGTATTCGGCGATCTTGCGGTAATTGATGTCGCCCGTCAGTTCGGTCGAGTCCTGATTCTTCTCGTCCTTTGGTTGGAACGTGCCGATGCCGACACGGTCTTTTTCCGATAGGAACAGGCGACGAACGACGACGTCTTCGATGACTTTGGTCCAATTGCCGTCGGAGTTTTCCATCCGTTCGCGGAAGTAGAAGCGGCTAAGCGGACAAATTTCACCCACGATTTCGACACTATCGTCGCAGTCCGGTCCATGTTCCTCGTTCAGATAGGCACAAACTTCGCCACGCCGCTCTTCGGGAACCAACTGCAACGGTTCGCCGTGCATGGGATCCCACGTGATCGAACCATCGGGTTCCTTCCAGCCGAATGCGTACAGCGCCCCGTCGTCGGTGCGGCTGTAACGTTCGAGGCCGCGCTTCAACAGACGCGCGATCGTACTCTTTGAACTTCCGACAGGTCCGTGAAGCAGTAACACGCGACGCTCACTACCGTACTTCAGCGCCGCGCTCTTGAAGATGTTGACCAATTCGATCAACGGTTGCGTAAGGCCGAAGATGGCGTCTTCGCCATTGCTTTTCGGATCATCAAAGAAGCGGTAACGTGTCAGCGTCTCTTTGCGGCCCTCGATTGTATACGTGCCATACGAGATAACCATGTCATGGAGCCGCTGAAACGCGCTCCGGGCAACTTTGGGGTTGGCTCGAACAATATCCAGGTATTCGGCAAACGAACCTTGCCAATGGTCGTGGCGATAAACGTCTGGATTCTGCTGTCGAGAGAGTTCAGCGAGTAATGCTTGTCCGTTTCCCATGGCACCTCTCCTTCCAAGTTCGGAAGAGTTTGTGTCAGTTCATTCGGTACACCCCGTCATGTTTCTCAATTGTTGTTGAATTCAAAATGTCCATGATTGCGCAACCAACAGTTAATTGTTCTGATCGCCAAAAGCCTGAATCAACGTCCAAAACAAACACTCCAAGCGAGCGCACGGCAAATAACCTCGGACTGAACATTCAGGCATAGCCTTGACGAATGCGGCAGTGAGGTTTGGGGAGCGACCATCCATGGCCAACACCGAGTTATAAATAAGGGGATTTAACGAGAACCAATATCTGTTTGACACCGGTTGTTTGTGGGTGACCGCCAGCCTTGACGGCTGCTTTGCTGGCGAGCATCGTCAATTATCTTTAGATTTGTGAATTGTGGCAATATCAATGTTCGCGGAAAGCAAGGCGGGCCCGATTCCACTCGCAAGAAGTCAAAGATGCATAACTCGTGCGTCAGAAGTAAGTTAGCAACATCGAGAATTACGGAAACAAACGCGTGTTCGGCCGACGAAATTCGGTGTCTTGATTACTTGGACATCTTTGTCAATGAGATTGCCGGTCATTCGCGATAATCGAGCAGTCTCGAACTTGCGCCTCTGTTAGAGGTGTGTTTTGACTGTAGCCGGAGTCGCAAGACTTCGGGGATATGAGGATTTACCGCAGCCCGAAGTCCTGCGACTCCGGCTACATCACGGTTTTGAAACCACCTCGAGTTGTTTGGGAGTTGATCGTGTCGAATCCGGCAGAACAAGAGACGGAACTAGAAACTGTTGATGTCGCACTTGGCGATCGCAGCTACCGGATCGAAATTGGCAGCAACCGGTTGCTCGAATTCGGCGCATATCTAAAGCACCTCGCGGCGAGTATCCCACATCGGTCGGATATTATCGGAAAACTCGCCGTGATCACCGACTCGAACATTTCCGGCACGCACGCGGCCGATCTGGCACACAGTCTGGCTGACGTTGGTTGGCCTCACCAGATGATCGTTCTTGACGCCGGCGAGACATCGAAGTCGCTCGACGTGATCGCAACGGTCTATGACCGACTGGTCGAATTTCAGGCCGATCGCCAAACAATCATTGTGGCGATCGGTGGCGGAGTTGTTGGTGATGCGGCTGGATTCGTCGCGGCAACATTCGGCCGAGGAATCCCCTTTGTCCAAGTGCCGACCACTTTGTTGGCGCAAGTTGACAGTTCCGTTGGCGGCAAGGTCGGTGTGAATCACCCCAAAGCCAAGAATCTGATCGGGGCGTTTCATCAGCCGAAGGGAGTGTTCATCGACACGGCGACGTTGAAAACGCTGCCCGATCGCGACTATCGCAGCGGTTTGGCCGAAGTCATCAAGTATGGAGTCATCCTGGATGCCGAGTTTTTCGAATTCCTGGAAACTCATATCGCCGACATCAACGATCGTGATCCGCAAACTTTGCGACACGTCATCGCGACAAGTTGCCGGTTGAAGGCCGATGTTGTTGAACGCGACGAATTTGAACGAACGGGACTCCGAGCCGTTCTGAATTATGGCCACACATTCGCGCACGCGTTTGAAGCTCTGTTCGGCTATGGAGAACTGACACACGGAGAGGCCGTGGCGATTGGCATGATCCATGCCAGTCGTTTGGCTGAGCGGTTGCAATTGATCGAAACAGACGTCACTGCCCGACAGATTTCCCTTTTGGGCCAAGTGCAGCTTCCCACACGGCTTCCGGAGACGTCGCAACTCAAGACCGACGAGATTCTGGACCGCATGAAGTTGGACAAGAAAACGGTTGCGGGCCGTTTGCGTTTCGTCTTACCCACGAAACTCGGGCACGTTGAGGTCTTTCAAGACGTCCCCGAAGCCGACGTCCGCGCGGTACTTGACACGACGCCCGAATGAATTGTGAAAAACGACGGATTTTTCGAAACTCCGTCTTGGCACGTTTTGGGCAACTCGTTATAAACCCGCCGAATCTCGATTGGAACCGTCAGTCTCCCCTCTCAAACAGCGGAAAACGCCGGTCTTTCAATCACCCATCTCCATCTCTCCCAAGACATCTCAGTCCTTTCGTCTTTATCGATTCCGTTCAACAATCGGATTGCGGGCCAGGTTCGGCAGTCATCACCCGATGATGGTCGACCGTTTCGTTGTCGATGTATGATGGTTTCGAAAAGGAGTGTTCCCGATGCCATTATCGGTGCGAATAACGTTAAGTAGTCTGGTCGGTCTTCTGCTGGTTGCCCAAACCGGCTGCAACATGGCGCCACGCAGAAATCTGCAACAGAGCCAGCTGCGGACGCGGCAACTCTATAACCAAAACAAAACGTTGGCGATGGATAAGGCCCAGTTGGATCGGATGGCGGCCGACCTTGCCGCCCAGCGCCAGCAGATCGAACAACAGAACGACTCACTGCAGTCTAATCTTGACGTCGCCAACCAGAGGCTGGAAAACCTGAACGCCGAACGGTCTCAGTTGCAACAGCGTTACGTCAGTCTCTTGAAACAGAGTAAGGACCAAACGAATCCGCTGTCTGATCAGTTGACCGAACGCATGAAACGGTTGGCCGAAAAGTACCCGGGTTTCGAGTTTGATCCGCGAACGGGTGTCAGCAAATTTCACGACGACATTCTGTTTACATCGGGCAGCGCCCAACTGCGGTCACAAGCTCAGCCGATCCTGCGTGATTTTGCGTCGATCATGAACGATCCCGGAGCCCAGGAATTGAACATTCTGGCCGTGGGACATACCGACGACGTACCGATTGGCAAGAAGAGGACGAAATCGAAGCACGAGACCAACCAGCACCTGTCGACGGACCGAGCCAACTCGGTGCTGCTGACATTGGCGAAATTCGGTGTCAATGATTCTCGAATGGGCGCCGCTGGATACGGTAAGAATCAACCGTTGGTCCCCAACATCGACGAAGCATCACGCCAACGCAACCGCCGCGTCGAAATTTTCGTTCTGGCTCCCGATGCCGTGGTCGCCGGCTGGGACCCTGGTACGACCGAACGAAGATGAGGGCCGTTCGAGAGATTAGTGTCGCCTTTCGCTCCGCGAAAGCAGCGTTGGGGCGCCATTTTCGCAGAGCGAAAGGCGACTTTGGCACAATTATTTCTCAAGCCTTCCTAAGTGCAATTCAAGTGATTCCGGCTTAGGCCGATTGGGCCAGCGGACTTTCGCCGTCTTCAATCGCCGGCCGTTGCGCGAGATTTTGCAGAGCCCTTTGGCCATCGCCGCTGACTTGATACAGGACGCCAGCACTCCGTGACCCCAATTGAAATTTCAGCAGTCCCAGGGCAATCAGCTTGCCGTGAATGCGTGGCAGTCGTTCGTCCTTGACTGCGTTGACCGATGACAGTCGTTGCAACCATCCGTCGAATTCCGGATTGGAATCCTTTTCACGCCGCGACGCATCGGAATAGGCGGCTAATAGCAAACGCCAGTCATCGTTTTGATTCAGCAGCTCGAGTTCGAAATCGATCATGCTGGAAGGTATCGGCGGGAACCCTCCGCGAAATCAGAATCCGCCGATCAGCCGGAACGATCGATACAGTTGGACCTTTTCAGTGGCCTTGGCAGCCGCCACTGTCGGCAAAATCGCTACACCCTGACACGAGCCGTTGACGGTCACATATTCGTCTTGGCGTCTTCCGCGTCGCCCAACACGCCGTTGAGTGCCGAATTCAAGGCTTCGTCGTGTTGATGGTCCTGCGAATAGATGCGGAAGATCGAAAAGCTGGTTGGCAACGACCGGAACAGTTCATCGTCGTGCAATTCCTGCGGAGTGCCGGTGGCGGGATCCAGCAGATAGTTTTGGCCGCCTGCCGGGAGCCTCCCGCTGGGGCGGTGATAATGGCGCGCGACGTCAATCCGTAACGGGATTTTCTTCAACTTCTTGGGCAACCGGTCTCGAACACGTTTCTCGATAAGATCGGGTTCCGAGAAGATTGTAGTCTGCTCGTTGAAACCCATGTGAAAGTTGATTGTGCGTTCGCAGGCCATTTTCCACGCGACATTGCGGCACAGTATGTTATTCCATGCCTTGCCAAGCTTTCGCAGATCTTTCTTATCGCTGTCGCTCCAGCGGCGCACGTCGATCAAGAACGACGTTTCGGTCAATCGCTGGTAGGCCTCCAAATGCTGGAGCGGGTTGCCGGGAAACAGATGCTGCATTACGTCGCCGAAAATCTCTTCGAGCGCGATGTCGAGAGCCCGCACGGTTCTGTGGAAATAAATCGTCCGAAACAGATTGGCGCGCGTTTCGATAAAGTTCACCAGCGTTGGCAAGCCGCGGGCATGGATCGTCAATCCGTCCGGCGTGAAAAAGCTGTAATGCAACAACCGCGACAGATCAAATGCTTTGGTGCTGTATCCCGACATGTACGCATCACGCAATACAAAATCCATGTTGTCGACGGTGTAGATTCCACTGAATAGGCCGCGGAGTTTTCGCAACCAATCAGGATTACCGTCATCTTGATCGCTGTTTCCGCGTGGCCGGCGAATCAACCAGCCGATTTGCTTCGGGTCGAGTTCTTCCAGCGGTCCCAGTTTGCCGTTCGGGTTTCTGCGAATCTGGCGGATCAAGTCGCCCAGCTCGTTCTCAATGATCATCGCACCGATGTCTTCGTGCGTGACATTGAATTGATCCAGGTACTGGTCGTCGAAAAAGTGTCCGAACGGACCATGTCCCACGTCGTGCAACAACGCCGCCATGCGGACCAAGCTCTCCACATACGCCCGCGAAGGCACATTGTCACACGCATCGCACAGCGACTGATACCAATGTTCGATAACAACGGTTCCCAGATGCATGGCTCCAAGAACGTGTTGAAACCGCATGTGTTCGGCCGACGGGAACACCCACCAAGCCGTTTGCAACTGATGAATCTGCCGAAGTCGCTGAATCCACGGGTGATCGATCAATTCCTGTTCCGAGACCTCGCCCGCCGGCATTCCTTCTTTGGAAATGAACGGAATGTATCCGTGGACCGGATCGTGAGACAGGCTCTCGGTCGTAAAATCTCGCACCATCGAAAAAGCTACTCCATCAAGAGTCCACGGGAATGGGACAGCGAATCATACCCAACCTCGCGGATCAGCAGAACCCGTTCCGATTCGAGGGATTGTGACACAACGGGCTTCCCAATGATGCTGTTATGAATTGCCGACGCCATTCGTTACGATTCGCGAAAACGGCCGGATGGACAATCGCGGATGCCCAAACGATACGATTACAAACTGACTCTGACACCGCGCGAAACGCAGTTTCCCGAGCATGACCGCAGGTTGAAACAACTGGAAGTCTGTGCCTTGGTTGCCGGAGTCATTGCCGCCGTTGTCGAGCGTGGATTGATGCACGTCACGTCGGTTCGGCACTGGGAATTGGGATTTCTGGTTATTGTTTCCATGCTCGTCATGACAGGCAGTGCCGCGCTGCGTTACCGCTGGAGCCTGACACGCTCGAGTTTTTTCAGAGATAACCGACCCGCGATTGTGTTGGTAATCCTTTGGACCGTTGGCTTTGTGTCGATCTTGATCTTCGGGCCATTTCTACCCAATTGGTCCGGCCAACAGGTGGAACGATCGCATGCGATTCTTGGGCTGTCCGAATTACTTGTCGTCTTGCTTGGCCTGGCGGCCATCGGACGAGTCACAAGCCGTGCGACCGCGGGTGGGATCAATCCGGCGCTCGTGTTGATTGGAACATTTGTGGCGTTGATCGGAATTGGAACGGCCTTATTGATGTTGCCGCGATCCCGCTCGGAATTTGCTCCGGACGACGAACCGTTCGGCGCTCGATTCCGGATCGCCGTGTTCACGTCAACAAGTGCCAGTTGCGTGACTGGCCTGACTGTCGTGCCCACGAACGAATATTGGAGCCGCACGGGACAGGCCGTCATCATGGGCCTGTTTCAGATCGGTGGCCTGGGAATCATGACGTGCGGAGCATTCTTTGCGGTCGCGGCGGGAAATCAATTGCAAATTCGGGAGAGTGCCGCATTGCGCGATCTGTTGGAATCTAATGCGCTGGGTGATGTGACTCGCATGTTGCGTACGATTGTCGTCTTTACATTGGCGGCCGAATTGTTGGGAGCCATCGCGATTTCCGGGCTGTTTTCGAACATGTCGGCCGGAGACCAAGTCTTTTACAGTGTGTTTCATTCCGTCAGTGCGTTCTGCAATGCCGGCTTCTCTCTGACGGATGACAGTTTTGTCCGATTCGGCACGCGCTGGCAGGTTTGGATCGTCGTTGCCGCGCTGATTATCGCCGGCGGACTCGGTTTCGCGGTTATCTACAATTCGTTTCTCGTCGCCTACACGCGGCTCAAGCGTTTGAAGCGGCCTCCGTTATTCAGTTTGCCAACCGCCCGCGCCCGGTTCACTCTGTCGTCGCGGCTGATTCTGTTGACAACCGCCGGTCTGCTGGTTTTCGGAGCGTCTCCGGGTTCCACCGGCGGCGGCGTTAAGACCGTGGCGTTCGCGCTGACAATTCTGGCACTGATCGCGACGCTCCGCGGCCGACGCCACGTCGAGTTTTTCGGTCGCCGGATTCCCGATCAGCAAATCACGCACGCATTGACGATCATCTCGCTGGGAGTCTTCGCCATCTTTGCGGCGGCCGGCTTGTTGGTTCTGTTCGAAAATCGGCCGGAACGATTTGTCGATCACATGTACGAAGCAACCAGCGCGTTCGCGACGGTGGGAGTTTCGGCGGGCGTGACTCCCGGACTGACGCCGCCATCGCAGTATGTAATTGTTGTGACGATGTTGCTGGGACGCGTTGGTCCGCTCACATTGCTGATGGCGCTGCACCAACGAGCGGATGAAGCTCGCTACCAATATCCAGAAGAACGAATCATGTTGGGATAAGGAGAAGCACGTGCCCAAAGTTGCCGTCATTGGTTTAGGACGTTTTGGAATGGAACTCGCCGAACAGCTGGCGGCCAGCGGCGTGCAAGTCATTGCCATCGACCGTTCGCCGCAGTTGGTCAACGAGATCAAAGACAGCGTCGCCGTCGCCGTGCGGCTGGATGCGACCGACAAGCATGCCATCGCCAGCCAAGACATCGACAAGGTTGATGCTTGTGTGATTGCTATCGGCGAGAATTTTGAAGCCGCGCTGTTGACGACCGTACTCGTCAAACAAATCGGAGCCCCCCGCATCATCTGCCGGGCCATGACCGAGTTTCATGCCGAGATCTTCCACCAACTCGGCGTCGACGAAGTCATCCAACCGGAAGTCGAGGCCGGCGCCCACCTCGCGAAGAAGCTGGCGAACCCCGACTTGGAAGATGTCGTCGTTTTGGACGATGGCTATGCGCTGATCGAAATGACCGCCCCGGATTCGCTGTGCAACCAATCCTTGAAGGAATTACAGCTTCGCACCAAGTATCACGTCAATTTAGTGGCCATTAAGCGGCCCGTCCTGGAAGAAGAAAATGGCGAGACCGTCGAAAAAGGCCGCATCATCAGCGTCCCGCACCCCGACGACACGATCCAATCGGGAGACGTGTTGGTGGTTATTGGAACCGACGAAGCATTGGCAAAGCTGCCAAGAGAATAGGACAAGAGTCCCGGTTTGTCGCCTTTCGCTCCGCGCGAAAGTGGCGCTGCTTTCGCAGAGCGAAAGGCGACTTTGGCGAATGCTGTGTCGTTTTGAAACCGCTTCGAGCGTCAAAGCAACTCGTTGACATTTTCCGGCGGACGGCCAACGACGGCCTGCTTGCCCTTCACGACGATTGGCCGCTCGATCAGTTTTGGATTCTCGACCATGACCGTGATGGCTTCTTCGCGTGAGAGTTTCTTCGTGGCGAGCCCTAGTTCCTTGTAGATTGCTTCGCCTTTCCGCATCAGCGCGTCCGGTTCGATGCCGAGCATCGTCAGGATCTCGTCCAGCTCTTTCTCGGTGGGCGGCGAATTCAGGTACTCAACAATCTCAGGCTCAACGCCGGCGTCTTGAATTAGTTTCAATGTCTGCCGACTCTTGGAACAGCGAGGATTGTGGTAAATCTTCATTCGGCAATGCTCCCGGATTCAAAAGACGTTTTGGTCGAGCGAACTGGGCCGCTCAACGATAACGGAGTTGCTTTGCGATTCCAAACGCCGACGAGTAAGCTGCGAGGCTTGAAGACGACAGTGTTGAGTAGGTCCCGCGAGCCGAGCGGGACCCCGCGAATGGGCCGATGATCGAAACCTCAAACGGCTCGCTCGGCTCGCGAGACCGACTCACGCACGGCTTGGTGTGAAGCACAGGCCGACGCGATCTTTTTCTCTCCGAGTGAACCTGACGAACAGATGGCTAAACTGTACTTCTATTATTCGTCGATGAACGCCGGCAAATCGACGACGTTGTTGCAGTCAAGCTACAACTATCACGAGCGTGGCATGAACACGCTCGTGCTGACGCCGGAAGTCGACAACCGATATGGCGGCGGTTTTGTTTCCTCGCGCATCGGCCTTCAAGCCGAGGCGACAATGTTCTCGACGGTCGACAATTTGTTGGAAGTCGCACAGCGAATTGTTTCAGACCGCGAGATCCATTGCGTGTTGGTCGACGAAGCTCAGTTCCTGTCGCGGGCTCAAGTCTTCCAACTCGGAGAAATCGCCGACCGGCTTGGCATCCCGGTTTTGGCCTATGGTTTGCGCACCGATTTCCAAGGCAACCTGTTCGAAGGCAGCCAGCACCTGCTGGCCTGGGCCGACAATCTGACCGAGATCAAAACAATCTGTCACTGTGGCCGAAAAGCCACAATGGTCTTACGTCTCGATTCCAAGGGCAACGTCGTCAAGGACGGAGCCCAAATCAAAGTCGGCGGAAACGACCAATACGTCTCCGTATGCCGCAAGCATTTCAAGGAAGGCATGGCAACAAGCAAAGCGGAAAGGCTGCTGTTCGACGAAATCGAGTAGGACGGCAGTCGAAAATGCTCCGTTGTTTCTGGTTGCTTGGGAACGTCATCAATTGCTTCCTCCGCATGCGGAAAACAGTTGGGACAACGGTTCAACACATCTGAAACTCCGCGTAAATTGAGTGCGATTGGGCGCTTACCACCGGTGATATGGCAAAACGTGAAGAAACTGGCGGCTAGCATCTTGCCGCTCACAGTTGCATGACAGTGAAAAGACCCCACTGCTCATTCGCAACGAACAAGATCGACACGTTGACCGAGAAGGAATTGCAGACTCTAATGAGCCACACGCATTCCAAGACGACGAAACCGTATTTCGATGTGGCCAAGCCAATCCAACCAAGTTTCGATGCTCTGTCCGTGCCCGATGATACGCAAGGCTGATGTTGAAAACGCACGCGAGACTGTGCGACGGAATCGGTATCCGTAAGGGCCAGCAGGCAGTAACGTGTTGGGAATTAATTCTCTGCGAGAGTGGCGGAATTGGCAGACGCGCTAGATTTAGGATCTAGTGCCCGAAAGGGCGTGCAGGTTCAAGTCCTGTCTCTCGCACCTCGGAATTCAAAGGACTCTCGCCGATCGGGCGCGAGTCTTTTTTTGTGCGCGCTGCGTAGCTACGGATTCGGATGTAACGCTGACTTCTCGAATTGCAAATCGTGAGGCGAACTGGTTTGATGGCAATTGGGTTTATTGAACGCAACTCAAAGGCACTTCGATGAAAGATGAAACGCCGACGACTTCGCCACGGTTAGCTTGGACGCTTGGAATTCTGCATTTTCTGTTCGGAATCTTTTTGATTTACGTCGTTGTGCAGGTTTGGCCCGCATCAACGACTGCCAAGGATCTTGCAAAGCCGTGGACGTTATTCGGACAGGCCACGAAAATGAATTCCGGACAGCGTGTCTTGTTTCTGGTTATCGTCGTTGGCATGACTGGCAGTTTTGTTCAAAGTTCCAATTCGTTTATCAGTTATGCCGGCAACCGGGCATTGACTCCGCAGTGGATCTGGTACTATCTGCTGCGTCCGCTGATTGCCGCTGTTTTGGCGATTGGGCGGATTGCTTTCCGTCAGTGCAACCGACGACTCGATTAATCTTTACGGGTTAATGGCAATTTGTTTCCTCACCGGGATGAATACCGATATTGCGATTCGGAAGTTAGTCGAAGTCTTTCGATTGCTGTTCAAGACAAGCGAACCTGACGAGAGAACTGGGAAGCTGAGGAAATCGGATGAGGAAGAATGACGCTCTCTGTCGTATCTGAAAGTCTCCAATGAGATTCCGCTTGCGGCACCGATCCGGTGAAATTCTGTTTGCTCTCGTCATTTTGCTAATCCAGAATCGCGTGAATGCGGATGGCCCCGTTCGGCTGACGGATGATGGCCGATCGAAGTCGGATCCCGTCTTTGTCAGCGGCGGAAAACAACTGGTCTTCACGCTTCTGGAAACCGACGACCGGTTGCGGCTAATGCGAATGACATTGAGCGGCCGTAAGATCGAACCGATGCACAAAGATGTGACGAAGTCGGAATTCGAGCCGGCGTTTTCGCCGGATGGCCGCTATTACGCGTTCGTGCAAAGCCGGGGCAACTTAAACTTGGCGTTAGTGATTCGGGATACATTGGAAGACAAGCAATCCGAGATCCCACCGGGCGGCGGATTTTCAGGATTACGCAGCCCGGCGATTACGCCAGACGCCCGGCGCGTATTGTATTGTTATCCGGAAGAAGGGCGGCAACACATTTTCTCGGTCAATATGCAGGCCAAGGACAAGAAACAACTGACTGACAGCAGCGGCGTCAACAACTGGCCCTGCATTTCCCGGGATGGAAAGCAGGTCGTCTTCGGATCAACTCGCGACGGAAATTTTGAGATTTACGTCATGAATTCCGATGGAGGCAACGTTCGGCGCTTGACGGAAAGTCGCCGGCAAGACATGCGGCCCGAGTTTTCTCCCGACGGCAAACAGATCGCCTTTACGTCTAGCCGCGACGGCAATTACGAAATCTATTTGATGAACGTCGATGGTTCCGGCTTGCGACGAGTGACCAACCATCGCGAACGCGACGACTATGCAACGTGGCATCCGGACGGGAAGCGATTGGCCGTCGTTTCAGAACGAGCCGGCCGTCACGATTTGTATTTGTATGACGTGCCGTAGTTGGACAGCGCCACTTTGTAGCGGGCGACTGGACGTAACTCGTGAGCCTAACTTGTTTAACGGCAAGCCGAAGGCGCACGCGTTACAGTCCGGACACCCTTCGGCTTGCCGTTAAACGAGTGATTACAAGAACTTATGTCGAATCCACGCCACAAAGTGGCGCTGTCCAATAAGGATACTTCAACAATAGCTGGGGAGTTAGCAATGTTTCGAACTCGTGCACTCGTCTTTTGGTTGCTGTTTGTTGTTGCCTCATTGCAACTTGTTGTTGCGAAGAACTCGGCCTGGGGTGCCGAGCAAACGGAGCGGCCCAACGTCTTGTTCATTGCTGTTGATGACTTGAATGATTGGATCGGATGTCTCGGCGGGAACTCCGATTGCAGGTCGCCTCATATCGATGCATTAGCCGGCCGTGGTGTGTTGTTTACGCGGTCGTACTGTGCAGCTCCCGCGTGTAATCCTTCACGGGCTGCGTTGATGACTGGGATTCGTCCGTCAACCTCGGGAGTTTACCTGAACCCGCAACCATGGCGGGCGGCGATGCCCGATGCCGTGACTCTGCCGCAGCATTTCATGGCACACGGATACCATGTGATTGGTAGCGGAAAAATCTATCACGGTCGTTATCCCGATCCAGCGTCGTGGCATGACTATTTGAAGAAGGGCGGCGATCCAAAGCCAACACGCGATGTGCTCAAAGATCCGCGTAGCAGATCGGGCGGAGTCGTGTGGGGCGTGTTGGATGTGGATGACAGCGAGATGAACGATTACAAGATGGCCGATTACGCCATCAATTATCTGAACGCGGAGCACGACAAGCCGTTTTTTCTCGCGTGTGGGATCTTTCGGCCACACATGCCGTGGCAAGTTCCGAGGAAGTATTATGACATGTACCCGCCCGAGAAAATCGCCTTGCCGAAGACCCGTGACGATGATCTTGAAGACCTTCCCGCCGCCGGAATCAAGATGGCTCGTCCGCAGGGAGATCACGCCACGATGTTGAAGACCGGCAATTGGCGGCTTGCCGTTCAAGCTTATCTGGCCAGCATCACGTTTGCCGACGCTCAGGTTGGCCGGGTGATCAAGGCACTCGATGCCAGCAAGTACGCCGACAACACGATCATTGTCCTATGGGGCGACCACGGCTGGCATCTGGGAGAAAAACATCACTGGCGCAAGTTTGCTCTTTGGGAAGAGGCCACTCGGGCTCCGCTGATGATCGTTGCGCCCGGAATCACGACGCCGAATTCCAAATGCGGCCGAACGATCGATTTCATGGATGTGTATCCAACTCTGTGCGAACTGTGCGATCTGCCAATCGGCAAGCATCTGGAAGGAGACAGCCTTGTCGGATTGTTGGAGAAACCGGATGCCAAATGGAATCGACCGGCATTAACGACTCATGGCCGCAACAACCATGCGATCCGGACCGAGCGGTGGCGTTATATCCGTTATGCCGACGGTGGTGAGGAACTGTACGACCACGATTCCGATCCGCTGGAATGGCAAAACCTTGCCGATGATCCCGAACGAGATAAGGTCAAAGCAAGGCTCGCCAAGTGGTTGCCCAAATTGAACACCGAGAACGCAGCCTTTGACAAGAACT
>CAUZVF010000003.1:0-26586 GCA_963582955.1 Planctomycetota bacterium | reverse complement strand
TCGGCCACAACACAATTCCGGCCAGCACCAAAGTGCAGACCACAACGATGGCGATCGAAATGGCAGGCCAATCAACAAACTTCTGGCCTTCTTCGACAAGTATCGCCCAATGCGGAGCGTGCGGTTTCGGCGGTGCGATGATGGCCTCGCCCGAAACAGTCGCCGATACTTCGTTGTCTTGTGCGGTCAGTTGATCGGCTGCGGTCGAAGACGGCGAATCAGTTTCATTGGACGGAATGGCATCCGCTTCGTCGTCTTCGAAACTGTCCATCAGCAGGCTCGAATCTTCATTGATTGGCCGTGCCGACGGAGGTGTTTTCAGATTTGGCGGAGGAGTGGACGGCGTCGCAATGTGAGCTCGCCCGGGAACCGCGGGCGGGTCGATCTCGCGCTCGGCCAATGGCCCCATTGGCCTTGGTTGTTGCCTCTTGTCACGGGGAAGTACAGCAATCGGGTTTGGCGCTCTCAGTCCATTTCTGCGTTCCGCCGCGAGTGCCTCGGCCGTGAAGGGAACGGGCAAATTAGGGACACGGCTGTAGTCGATCGTCCGTGGATTAAAGATCAGAACAGTGCCTGAGGGAAGTAATTGCCCCGGCTGATTCGAACGGCCTCGCAGATCGTTGAAACGCGTCGTGGAAATGACCCGGATCATCGCGGCCGTTTCCGGAGCTTGACCCAGGACTGCGACGATTCCCGGAGCCGTGGCGATCTCGCGACGCAGCTTGACCACGACGGGGTACTGCAACAGATTGACAAGTCCGATCTGAACAAACTGGTTGTCATGATTGCCGGAAAATCCACGCTGAGCCTCAAATGCCGAGTCGATAATGACCATATCTCCAGAGAACAGTTCGAACCTCGAATTGGGCGTATACCACGTCTGCTGTCCCGCACGGTCGCCGCGAATCAAACGCACACGGCCTTGGGCTTTCTGTGTCAATCCGCCGGCGTAATCGACGAGCTGGTGCAGGGTCACCGATCGCTCACGCAGTTGATACACACCTGGTCGCGCCACTTGTCCCATGATCGCGAAAACCTGGGATTCCGCCGGACGTTGAGCCGTCGTTTGATCGGCGTTCCGAACGAAAGTCTGCGCGAAGACGCATTGCGTTCCCATGAGCAGCGCGAATGCGCCAAGCAATGGCGGACGATGCAACCACCGGCCTCTCATGGATCATACCTTCCGCGAATGATAATGCTGGTACCTATTGGGAGCCCATACAACACACATAATCGGCATAGTTTGCCAAGCGACATCAGCGAAAGTGATGAATTCTGGACCAAATCGAGAAGTTCATCTGATCGCAACTCGGCTGATTCACAACACTTACGGTACCGTACATTGTGGAAAGGAGCTTCAATGATTACACATATCAAATCAGCCACGAGTCACGAGAATCGACGGCTCTTCACTTCGAATTGAAATTGCAAAGAACCACGAACTCACTGATGCCGAGCCTGACTGTCGAGAACTATCTGAAAGCCATTTTGCAAGTGTGTCTGCGGGAGCGATCCGATTCCGTGTCGACCGGCGAACTGGCGGCCACCGTCGGAGTGTCTCCCGGTACCGTGACGAGCATGCTGAAAACGCTGGCTGATTCCGGTCTCGCCGACTACAAACCCTACGAAGGCGTTCGGCTCACAGAATCTGGACGCCTGCTGGCGATGCGGATGTTGCGCCGGCACCGCGTGATCGAATTGTTTCTTGTTCAAACGCTCGGCCTGACTTGGGACCAGGTTCACGAAGAGGCTGAAAATATGGAACACGCCGTCAGCGATTTTTTGATCGACCGCATCGACGACTACCTGGGTAATCCACAATTTGATCCACACGGCGACCCGATCCCGTCTGCCGATGGAGCCATGCGCGGTAGCACGGAATCGGCTGTGCCGTTGGATACTTGCCAAACTGAATCAGCGATCCGGATCGTCCGCGTCATGAACCAGGATCCTGAATTCCTTCGATATCTGTCTGAGACAGGCTTGGAATTGGGCGCCGAGGGATTCGTCGACGACAACAACACCGATTCCGGCATCGTCAATGTCCGGTTCGGTCAAAAAATAACCGCGATGGCTCATCAGGCGGCCGGCCAATTGTTGGTCGAAAGAATCAGTACCGACCAGAGGTAGTTTCGAAACGCGGTTGGAGCCGGAGTCGCAAGACTTCGGGCTGTGGTAAACCCTCAAATCCCCGAAGTCTTGCGGCTCCGGCGACAGTCAAAATGCAGCGTCTACCAATTTTTAGTCTCTACGAATTCGTGGGAGAAACGGAATGCTGCACGCTGTCGTCATGGCTGGCGGAAGTGGAACTCGATTTTGGCCGCAGAGCCGACGGACGCTGCCCAAGCAACTGTTACCGCTGGCCGGGAGCGTGACCATGATTCAGCAGACCATCGCGCGCTGCGAGTGGATTCCGCCGGAACGGACCTGGATCGTGACCAACCAAACTCAGGTTGACGAAACCGCGCGGCAGCTCGAACAGATTCCGCGCGACAATATTCTGGTCGAGCCTTGCGCACGCAACACGGCACCGTGCGTTGGACTGGCGGCGATTCGGCTTTTGAAGCAGGATCCGGATGCCACAATGCTGGTCATGCCGGCCGATCACGTGATCGGTCCCAATGCAGTTTTTCAGGCGGCGGTTAACAGCGCGGCGGCCATCGTTTCAGAGAATCCCGACTCGTTCGTGTTGTTCGGCGTACCGCCCAATTATCCATCAACAGGATTTGGCTACATAGAACGCGGCACTGTGCTACCCGATGCCGACCGAGCGTTCAAGGTCAAGTCGTTTCGCGAAAAGCCGGATCTCGAAACCGCCGCACAATACGTGTCTGACGGTGGCTTTTATTGGAATTGCGGCATTTTCGTCTGGCGCGCGGATCAAATCCTCAAGGCGCTCGAACAGTTTGAGTCGGAAATCCATGAGCGATTGAAATCACTCGCGGCGGCTCTGGATGATGGGAATTGGGATGCAGCCTTGAATGCCGAGTTTCCAAACATGAAGTCGATTTCGATCGATTATGCGGTGCTGGAACGGGCGACTGATGTTGTCGTCCTGGAAGCTCCGTTCGATTGGGATGACGTGGGAAGCTGGCAAGCTCTGTCGCGGCTGCTCGGTACGGACGAGCATAACAACACGGTCGATGGGCCGTATTGCGGCTTGGATTCATCCGGATGCATCATTCGCACGACTGACGGAAATCATCTGGTTGCGACGATCGGCATGCAAGATTGCATTGTCGTGCATACGCCCGATGCGACATTGGTCGCTCGAAAGGACGATGAAAACGCCATGAAGAAACTGGTCGAGCTGATCGAACAACAGGGTTATGAACGATTTCTGTAACGAGAATCCCGACGATCGCCTTATCGAAAACGGTCAAGTGCCAACCGAAGGCACACTGATCGGACTCGACTATGGTTCCAAGCGAATCGGCATTGCCATCTCGACACGCAATCAATCGATCGCCAGTCCGCTGGAAAACTTCACGCGGTACAGTTTGGAATTGGATGCCAAGATAATCGCGGGCGTCGCCACCGACTATCAAGCGGTCGGACTGGTCGTCGGCCTGCCCGTACACATGAGCGGCGACGAAGGCGGCCAGGCACGCGAAGCCCGTCAGTTTGGCGAATGGGCCGCGAATGCGACGGGCTTGCCCGTGTGTTACTGGGACGAACGCTACACATCATCCATCGCCGAAATGTATCTTTTGCAGTCGGAACTCAGCGAGAAGAAACGCAAAGGCCGCCGCGATAAAGTGGCAGCTCAGGTGATGCTGCAGTCTTTTCTCGATAGCGACGACCGCCAAGCAAAACCTCGTGATCTTCGTTCTTTATGAGTTGGAATTGAGCCTGTTCGTTGAAATTCTATCGAATCGAATTCGGACAATCGATCTGCAAATTGGCGTTTTCGGGAGCTAGATCATTCTCAATTCCATCGCGCCAACTGCGATTCGGCTGCCGCGATGTGCCGTTGCAACACGGCACGCTCTTGGTCGGGACAGACCTTTAAGCACGAATTCAGCAGATCGACAGCTTCGCCGGGCCGATTGGATTGCAGTGTGATCACGGCAAGGTCACGCCGCTCGATGTACGAGGCGGGTTGCAGAGCCGACAGGCGGCCTTGCACCTTGAAGGCAGCAGGCCAGTCTTCCTGTTGGGCGAAGAGATTCTTCAGATTATTCAGCATGCGAATGATGATCTCACGAGGTTGTGCCGGTTCCAGATGAGCCGTTATCTGACTGTTGGACAAGCCTGTCATCGAGGCTAATTGTGTGACGCACTCGTCGTAGGCCATGATCCTCCCGTTTGAGAATGCGTCAACAAACAGCGGCCCGTCCGAAGAATCTAATCGCGCGATGAAGTGCATTGGTGCGGCAACGCCTTCGAGGCCGAGATTCAAATGCCGGGCGACTGCCATGTACAACAACGACAAGCTGATCGGGATTCCACGTCGCGTTTGAATGACACAGTTCAGATAACTGCTGTCCGCCCGCGAATAGGCCGATTGGTCGCCGCGGATTCCGTGTGAATCGGCCATCGATTCCGACATCAATTTTAGTGCGTCACATTCGTTGTTTGCGCGGGCCACGGAACCCGATAACTCATTGGCTCGTTCTTGGATCCAGTCGGTCGTTGTGCGGAAATCGAGTTCGGTTTCCGCATCGCGAGCCAATTCCAGAGCGGCCACCGTCAGGTCGATATCAGACCTGCGGGCAAGCAGCTTTAAGAATTCCGTATCTCGTGAATAGTCTGCCATAACACCAATGTGTGAATCAGCTCAGATGCGAATCTGATCCAATTGCGTCGTTTTACTTCGCGGGTGCCAATGCGAGTGCCTTGTCAATTTCAGCTTCGAATTCGTCCCGTGGATCACCGTTCCAGACGATGACACCATTGGGGCCGACGATCCACATCGACGGGATGGTTACCGCTTCGAGGGCTACCAGAGTCTCAGTGGCTCCATATCCGACCGGCCAAGCCATTTCGGTGTGCTCGATAATCTTATTGATCTTCGAGATGTCATCGCGGCCCTCGTTGGTCAATGAGATAAACACCACGCCCTTCTTGCTGTATTTCTTGTGTACGGACTTAACATGCGGGATTGCGTCTATGCACGGCTTGCACCAAGTCGCCCATGCCTCGACAACGACGACTTTTCCTTTCAGAGATTCTGCTGTCGGACCCTCGCCGTTCAACCAACCAAGTGCCTTGATTTCGGGAAGCGGCTGGCCACGCTGCAAATTACCGGAGCCTGGTGGTTGAATGGCCGTTCGAATCCACACAGAGAAACCGACGACGGCCACGCCAACCACGATCAGCACTGGCAGAAAACCGAATCTGGTGTTTTGTTGCGTCATTATTTCGTCACAAAGAATACAGAGCGCCGAATTTCGTGCGGAGGTGTTTCAGCAAAGGTTCATGAGTCAGCGGGTGGCCGGTGACCTGTTCCGCAAGTTGGTTCGCGGACAACTGTTTTCCGCGTTGGTGGATATTTTGATTCAGCCACGTTTTCAAGGGCGCGAATTCTCCACGAGCGAACTGTTCGTCCAAATCTCCCAGCTCGCGCCGAGCGGCTTCGAAGAATTGAGACGCATACATATTGCCGAGGGCATAAGTGGGGAAGTAGCCCAGCAATCCCGCGCTCCAATGAATGTCCTGCAGGCATCCCAACGCATCGTTTTCGGGTGTGAGGCCAAAATAGCTGTCGAACTTTTCGTTCCACGCGCCGGGAACGTCGGCCGGCTTCAATTCACCCGTCATCAATAGCTGTTCCATCTCGAACCGCAGCATGATGTGTAAGTTATAAGTCACTTCGTCGGCCTCAACGCGAATGAACGACGGGCGCACGTCGTTAATGGCCGCATAAAAGTCATCGATCGAGACATTACCCAGCGCTTCGGGAAATGCACTCTTCGCGGGTTCGAAGAAATGTTTCCAAAATGCCATGCCGCGGCCGACGAGGTTTTCCCACATTCGTGATTGAGATTCGTGAATGCCCAGCGAAACCGTTTCACCGCACGCTGTCCCGTAATGCTCGCGATCGAGTCCCTGCTCGTAGATTCCGTGCCCCGATTCGTGCAGCGTGCCAAAAAATGATCCTGGGAAATGATGTTCGTCGTAACGAGTTGTCAGCCGGCAGTCACCCGGTCCCATGCCGCTGCAAAATGGATGCGCTGCAATGTCCAGCCGGCCGCCTTCGAAACAGAAACCAATTCTTTCCGCGGCCTGTCTTCCGAACTCAGTCTGAGCATCAATTGGATACTGGCGAGTGAGTATCGATATATCGGGTTGCATTCCTGAATCGGCGATCTCGGCAACCAACCGGACCAATTCCTTGCGTAGCGGTGTAAAAACGCTTTCAACTTCCTTTGTCGTTGCACTTGGCTCAAATTCATCCAGAAGTGCATCGTATGGCACACCGTCTCCGAATCCGATTGCATCGGCCTCTTCACGCTTCAGCGACACGATCTTTTCCAACCAAGGCTGAAACTTGCCAAAATCCGCTCCCTTGCGTGACTCGACCCATGCCGGCTGAGACAGCGATGTGACTCGCGAGATTTCCTCGACCAACGCACGCGGCAGTTTCGTGGCGCGGTTAAAGTTTCGTCGGGCTTCGCGGACATTGACGGCGTCAGCGGATGTCGGCTCGCCCAGATCGCCGGCTGATTCGAGTTCGGCCAACAGTTCGCCAATTCTCGGCGAGGTCGCTCGCTCGTGAGTCATTCCGGCCAACAGACTAAGCTGATTCGCCCGGTGCTCGATCCCGCCCGGCGGCAAATACGTCTGCTCGTCCCAACTGAGCATGCTGGCGCACGACCCCAACAACGAAACCGTCTTGAGTTCGCCAATCAGTTCCTGATAAGAGTTGTCGATGCGTGACATTTTGAAACTAGCAATCAATAACGAATGGGATAAGTGTTGTGTAGAACCCAGTTTTCTCGAAGCCGCAAGTTTAGCCGCCACGCGGCTCAGCACAACTTCAGAAAGAGCTAAGATTCGTTCTTGTCCCCGTTGTGCAATCTAATGTACGCTGATGAGCGGACAGAATCAGTGGCAATTCCAACAAACGGCATCGACGGCTCCGCCAATGCACAAACGCAACACCACAAAGAGCGAGATGTGCCCCAAAGGATCAACCTCGGGTTCAACGCCGCTGGCGATCACCGTCACCGTTTTGTGCGCGGTCGGAATCGTTGCGGCGATTTCGTATTACGGTAAGAAAGATTCCGATCCGGATTCCTTTGAAACCGCCGATCAAGATCCTCGGCATGAAGAACGCCAAGAAAGGCGCGACAGTCCGCCCACGCAGAAAGTCTCGACTTCCCAAATTGCGGCGACGGACGACGGTCGGTCAGATCGTACAAGCAACGCTCGATCAGTTGGTGATGCGTCGAAGTCTGACCGGCGGACAGCCTCTGGCGACCGTCAAGAATCCGTGACGGAAACGCAGAAATCGCCAGTACCAAATCACACAACTTCGGATCCAAAAAACACGCGGCCTGATTCGAGTAACTCCACGGCAGCCGCGAAATCGAATCCGACCGTCGTCACTGAAACTGATCCGGAGAATTTGCGTGCCCAAGGCGATCACTCCGCGAGCGTCCCCGAACGCGCGATTACTCGGTCAACTCAGACTTCGATTCGACCGGCACAGCCATCGAAAGGCAGCACTCAACCGGCGAGACCAACAACGAAGCCGCCAACGCCGAAGTTTGCTTCTGACTTCGTGAAGAGTGCTTATGCGAAACAGTTTCACGATCTTTTGCATGAGGGGTGGAAACGCGGACGGCGGAGTCTGGAAACGGCAACAAAAAGATTCAAGGCGGCCCGCGGCTTGCAAGCAAACGATCCAAGGCTGTACTACGCCTACGGGTTAGTGCTGGCGAAACACGAAAGACGGACTGAAGCGTTGCAGCAGTTTGACGCGGCCTGCAAAAAGGCGAACTATCCGTATCTTCCCGCATGGCGAGCCCTGGCATGGTGGCGTGCTGATGGTGGGCAGACTCAGGCGGCTCTCGACGACTTAGAGAGACTGGCGAAGCAGATTGAAGAATCTGATTCCGCGTGGCCAGATGATTTCGCCAAGCGCAATACGGCGACGTGGGTTGGGCGAATGCTGGGTTATTTGCTGGGTCCGGGGATCAGTTCAACGGATTCCCCCGAAATCGTGAAGCGGAAGGCGGCCGCGATTCGGGAACTCACAAGTGCGAATCGAGCCGCTTTCGTCGAGAATGGGATCGCGCGCGTTCTGAAACAATTCCGCGAGCTGCAGGAATCGGACACCTCCCAGCCACGGAATAAATCAGACGCAGGAATCAGCAAGCAAAATGCGTTGAGTACTTACGTTCCCTTCGACCTCGAAGAGCAAAGGACGCAGCTTCTGAAATCTTTTCCGTAAAATCAAAGTCTTACGCAACAACAGAACCCGCAATTCGCGAGGCATCCGCAAATGGACGAACAATCCATCAACATCCTGCAGCGACTGAAAGACGGCGACGAGAACGCGGCGACGGAGTTACATGACCGGTACGCACATCGTTTGATCGCATTGGCCCGTAGCCGCATTTCGAAAAAGCTGGGTCGCCGTGTCGACCCCGAAGATGTCGTTCAGTCGGTGTATCGCAGTTTTTTTGCTCATGCCGACGACGACCGCTACGTGTTTGAAAAGAGCGGTGACATGTGGCGTTTGTTGTCCAGCATCACCGTCAACAAAGTGCTGCGGCAGGTTCAAAAACACCGGCGTAAAAAGCGGTCGATTGATGCCGAGCAAAGCGTGATGACTCCGGGATCAACGAGGTTGCCGCCGGAAATGCTCGCCAACGGACCATCTCCGTCCGATGCGCTGACAATGATTGAAGAACTCGAAAGTGTGATGAACGAGTTGGATCCGACGCATCGCCAAGTGCTGGAACTACGTTTGCAAGGACGCTCAACCGACGAGATCGCCAAAGAATTCAACCGGTCGGAACGCACAATCCGCCGGATGTTGGAAAAGACGAAAACCACTCTTGAGCAACGGTTGTTCGACTTGGAAGCCGATTAAGGCACGGCAGCAACGAACGTTCAAACAGCCCGGCCATCGCGGTGGCCGGGCTGCTCGCGTCTTTGAAGGTGATTTCAAAATTCTCAAGAAATGTTCGATTGGGGTGTCCGCGGCGGCGGCGAATGCTGATTACCAGTCGGCGAGGGAACACGAGACCTCAGAAATCAATCAAACCCCTGATAATTTTGGAGAGAGAACCATGACTAAATTTGTTGCCGCCGCGAAGAAGTTTGTTGCCGAAGAAAATGGCGCCACGATGATTGAATACGGCCTGATCGTTGCATTGATCTCCTTGGCCGCCGTAGCCGCTCTGGGACCGGTTGGCGACGCGATTCAAGCCAACTTCGAAAACGTCCAGACGGAAGTCGAAAACGCGACCAACTAAGTACATCGAACGATCGAAATTGGAAATCCAGCCCGGTTGCTTTGGCGGCCGGGCTGTTTCCGTTTCTGTCCGCCATCAAGATTTGGAAACTGAGAAATCTATCTAATTCGCGTCCGCCGTCTCCGTGAATGTTGATTACCAAGCGGTGAGGGAACACAAGACCTCGGAACACAGCCAAACCCACTCATAAATCTGGAGAGAGAATCATGACCAAGCTTATTGCCGCCGCGAAGCAGTTTGTTGCCGAAGAAAATGGCGCCACAATGATCGAATACGGCCTGATCGTTGCATTAATCTCGCTAGCCGCCGTGGCCGCCTTGGGCCCAGTAGGCGACGCGATCCAAGCGAATTTCGAACAAGTCCAGACGGAAGTCGAAAACGCGACGAACTGATCGCATCAAACATTCTTCGACGAGACTCCAGCCCGGTTGCTTCGGCGGCCGGGCTTTTTGCATTTGGGCTCGCAGCCGAAATTCATGAATTCGGAAGAAATTCTGGATTTCCTGTCCGCAGCCGTCGCGAGTAGTGATTACCTGTCGGCGAGGGAACACGAGACCTCAGAAATCAATCAAACCCCTGATAATTTTGGAGAGAGAATCATGACTAAGTTTGTTGCCGCCGCGAAGAAGTTTGTTGCCGAAGAAAATGGCGCCACGATGATCGAATACGGCCTGATCGTCGCACTGATCTCCTTGGCCGCCGTGGCCGCTCTGGGTCCGGTTGGAGACGCGATTCAAGCGAACTTCGAAAACGTCCAAACGGAAGTTGAGAACGCGACCAACTAGAGATCGAACAATATCGAACGCGGGAATCCGAGCCCGGTTGCTTTGGCAGCCGGGCTCTTTTTCTGCGCCCGGAAAGCCAACTTCAAGAAACATCCAAAAATACGAAGTTCCATGTCCGCCGCGTGCCGGATTGATGATTGACTTTCGGAGAGCAAAACAAACAACTTCAAAAACACGAATTGGTTCGGGAATTCGATCATGTTGCTACCACAAAATATTTCCACAGTGCCTTTAGTCGTTGTTGCCGCGGCGGCCTTGATTGCGGCGTTCACCGACTTGAGAAAGTTCAAAGTTTATAACGCATTGACGTTCCCGCTGGTGTTTTCGGGCTTGGCCTATCACATAGCCGTTGATGGCTGGGCCGGTTTGTCGAGCGGCTTCGGCGGGATGTTGTTCGGATTCGCAACGCTGATCGTGTTTCACGTGATGGGCGGCGTTGGAGCCGGCGATGTCAAACTGATGGCTGGCTTCGGAGCTTGGTTGGGCGTACACAACACGTTGTGCCTGTTTATCGCCAGCTCGATTGTCATGGGAGTCTGCTCGCTGGTGCTGATGGTCAAACGCGGCCGTTACGCCGAGACCATGTTCACCGTCCAGTGGATTTTGTACCGGCTGATCAGTTTCCGCTGGCTGACCGGCGGCGGCTCGGACGGAGAAATGACGGTCACCGACCTGGCAGACCATTCTGACCGCCGCGAACGGCTGATCCCCTTCGCCGCCACGGCCTTGGCCGGACTGGTGATGACATGCATGTGGAGAGAGCTGGGAGCCTAGATTCAATACGAAACATCAAGAGATAAGGGATTCAACAGTCTGGAATTAAGGATTCACAATCACACTTAGCCCCCTGAGGCTGAAAGCAAATTTGGAGAGAAGAACCATGTCACCTAAAACTGTAATCGCTGCACTGATTTTCGGAGTTGCCGTGGCAGCCGGCGGAAGCCTGCTGACAGGCCAAATGAATTCGAAGAAGCCCGGCGTGCCCAAGACGAATGTCGTCGTCGTGACGCAGGAAGTTCACCGAGGGACGAAGCTGACGAAAGAGATGCTTGGCACGAAGTCGGTCGCCAAAGAGGCACTTCAACCCGGTACGTTTAAGACTGTCAAAGACGCCGTCGGACGGCTGACAGCCGTGCGGATCCAAGAAGGCATCTTGACGGACAACTTCTTGGTGCCGAAGGGCGCGGCCCAAGGATTGACCTCGTTAATCCCCAAAGGCAAGCTGGCCGTGACTGTTCCCACGCCAACGATGGATTCCAGCGTGGCCCGACTGGTGCAGCCCGGCGATCATGTCGATGTGCAACTGACGATAAAAAGCCGCGACCGAAATGATCCAGCCGGTGGGGCTCAGTCACTTTTCTTACTTCACAACTTGGAAGTGCTGGCCGTGGATTCTCAAATTGAAGCCCATCTTGGCAACGTTGAAAATCCCAATGCTTACAAATCCGTCACATTGCTCGCCACTCGCGAGCAAGCTCTGCGGCTGAACATGGGAAAGAGCCAGGGTGAATTGCAACTGGTGTTGCGATCAGCCGAAGCCGACGAGGAAGAAAACGACATCCCGCCACTCACCAGAAATGAATTGCTGGGCCGATCACAACAGCCGGAAAACGCTATCCCGCAGTTTTCTCCCGAGACTGTCCAACCGGCCGAACTGCCGCCAACTTCACCTGCAACTGTTCCCACAATCGTTACTTTTAGGGGCACTTCCCGAGGTTTGGTCTCTCTCCGACCGACCCAAAGGACGGCCCCGTCCGCTCAGCCCGTCGCAGCCCCGGCCGCCGTGGCATCTAACAATCCACTGCCACAAACGGCCCCACGCTATGACGAGTTGGACAACTAAAGCCGAGAACAAGAGACGATGTCAGGGCGTCGTTTCTTGTTCTCGCAACCGAGTTCAGACGGTTGCCGAACCAGCCCTCTGAACCGCTTCTCCAAGACCCGGCCTCACGCGAGGCCGGGTTTTTTTGTGGATGGTCCTCTTGGGCCGGCGGATTCCCGTTGTGTCGATTTCGAGAATTCCGCTACATTTCCGCCATGCGGCACCGTCAGCGTGCTGTTGGAGTTTTTCATTGAGACAACCGCGCCAGTTGCACGCCTCTTTCTGTCGCTTTTCGCTCCGCGAAAGTAGCGCTACTTTCGCGGAGTGAAAGGCGACTTTGGTTGCGGCTTCGCCGCGTCACGGAAGTAACGCTTTCACAACTTGTGGAATTCAACCGACATTCGCCCGCCTGCTAGCCACTCGAAAAGAAATGGGAGCAACGCTCATGAAGGACGCCGCCATTTTCATCATCGGACTCATGACGTTGATGCTCGCCACCGGTGTGTTGGCTCAGCAGCCTGAAACGACAACAGTTCGGCCTCTGCGGGAGCGTTTGGTTATTCGTGGAACGACGACGTTTCCAGCCGTGCAGGTTGCCAAGCAAGTGATTCGGAATTTCGATGTCCTGCTCGCGACTCACCCGGCTGCCGACCGTTTCGAATTGGCACCAATCATCCGCCGCAAAATCGTCGCCGGATATCTGAATCGAGGATTTCACCAAGTCAAAGTTGAAGTGGCCGAGGATGCAAAAGGACAGATCACCGTGACAGTCGACGAGGGTCCTCGATTTCTTGAAGGATCGATCCGAATTGAAGGAGCACGCCGGATTTCGGTCGAACGCCTGAGAAAACGGCTCACGTCGCGTAATCCACCAGACAACGCGGTGGCTCCTCGCTTTCATGGAGAGAATACCGAGCAGGACGTTTCGTGGGTCGACAAGGATGGCAACTTAGTGCGTTTGAACGTGCCACTCTGGAAATCGGGCCGTCCGGCAACGTTCGATCAGCCGACTTTGGAATACATGCGCAGGCGAATCCGAAAGGCGTTTGGCGATCTTGGTTTTCCATTCGCCAATTTGCAAATCGTCATCAAACCTGCTGCAAACGGACTGGCCGAGCTTGTCGTCTCGATTGCCGACGAAGGTCCGGAAGCGGTCGTCAGTGAGATTCTGATCGAAGGCAATCTGCGAAACTCGCGCCAGGACATTCTCGATCATCTACGGATTCAACCAAACATGGTGTTGACGGAACGCAAACGGCTGCAAATCTCACACGCTCTGTGGAAGTCGGGCCGATTCATTGATTCCAAAGTGCGGGCGCTGGAATCGTTTTCCCGCGACGACCCGATCAAACTCAAGATTACCGTTGTCGAGTACGACCGGGCTTCTCGTTTGAGCGAGCCACTGACTGCTGCCGAACAGGCCATGCTCAAACTGCGGCAACGAGCCGTTTCAATCCATGAGAACACTGATGAGTTTGTGTTCAAAGCGGGTAACGCGGACAACCTTTTGCAATTGGTTGTTGCCCCCGCGAACGGGATTCTCGCCCGATATTCCGCGACCGATTCCAAAGACTCATCGAAAACAGATTACGCGTTCGTCATGTCACAGAGTGCGTTTGGCCTGTATTCGACAGTTCATCCCAAGAAATTGGTGATTCCGACCGACAGCGCGACTTTGGTGTTGTGGCTCAGCTTGAATCTCACGGACCCCAAGAAGGATCCTGACAAGTTGCAGCGTGTCAGTTTCGGAGTCGGATACAATTCTGACGCGAAGGATCGCTTGCGGCTGACGCTTGATTTCGCCCCAGCGTTTTTTCTGGCGTTGGCGCACGAGCATACTCGCAAGTTGCCGGTGACGCCGACCATCAAGAACTCGGTTGTGACGTCGGAATCAAAGAATGCTCGCATTCGCGTCGATGCGAAGAGTGGACGGCTTGTCGAGTTTTCATTATTTCGCAGCGACACAAAAGATAGCGGTGGACATCTTTATGTAAAGCAAGGTGAGTTCGACCGGATCATGAGACAGCTCAATGATTCCACCGCCGACCGCCCCAACGCCTTTGATCGCCGGCGGCCGTATAGTTCGTTTATTGCATTTTTCTTGGAACCGGTGTTCCTGCGCGCCATCTTGAAAAAGCACTTTCCCAACAACTCGCGGACGGTCGATTTGGAAGCCGTCGCTGTGTTACGGCAGCTGCTAGACTCAGGCATGCTGGCTCCGATTGATGATTGGAGCACATCAAAGAAGGATAGCGGCAACAAAGAAACATCTGACAAACGAAACCGCTTCCGCATCCCGGTTGATTCCAAATTGTTCGCGAATTCCGGCGGCGCCAACTTCATGACGGCAATGGGCCGCTCGGCCGTGCCGTTGGCCGATCGGTTTTTTCAACCGCGAGCGTGGCCGTGGACCGTCTGGCGCGAAACGGCCTTCACAATCGCCGGACAGCCGAAGTATACCGAAGCTGAACTGAAGCGGCTTTATCGGTGCGATGACTGCGGTCCCGTGTGCTGTCTGGTACTCAGCAATTTGCTCCGTTTCAGAAGCCGCGCGGCCGCCTTCACGTTTGCGAAACGCGGTTTGCAGGTTTTGGATGCCGAGCACTTCAGCAGGGACTATCGGCCGTTGCTCGACAAAACATCTCTTGTTGGCCAGACACTGATTCGCATGGCCAGTCAGATTCGCGGGCTCGATCGCGACGATTCCAAACAACTGAGCCATCTGGTTTCTGATGAAATGGAACCCGTGTTATCGGAGTTCGTGCGTGAATTGAGGAAAACAAACGCGCTACTCCCAGATCGATCGGCATCCGACGCTTTGGACGCCGCGTTCGAGCGATCGTGGTCCGCCGGGCTCGACAAAGTCATCGAAAGGCTTCTGCAAGAATCACGCGACCGCAATGATCCTCAAATTCAAACAGCCGCGCGGCCAACAGGCCGGTGAGAGGATTTGTTTCGGGTGTTTTGTCAAACCTAATAATTAGAATTGATGGAATCAGCCGCTACGTGCTCGGTCTGTGCGACGACGATTGCAGCAACCGTGTGCTGCACCCAATGGCACCCAGTTTAGATGCAACATTCGGGAAACCGTTGATGGGGGCCAGGAACCTGACCAAAACGGATAACTGTCCGACTCGTCGTTTAACTTGACGAAACGATACCGTCGGTAAAGTGAGTGCCATTGGGCTGCGCCGCGCGGCTGATCCTAAAATCAAACTTTGACAAAACACTAGTCGCCGGAAACACAATACAGATTTCGGCTCGATCGAATGAATAACTCGCCGTCGCTGATTGCCGGTGACGCGCTGAAGTCGCCTTTGTCCGTTTCAAACCGATTTGCCGCGACTTGTTCGAACTCCTTGCCCAGCTTGATCACGAACGTATCGCCCGAGCGTTTCGAGTAGTAAAGATTGCCACCGGCGATCACGGGTGATGAATAATCTTGGCCACCGCGGCCACCGCCAAATCCACGGCGCCGGCGATTGCCGCCGCCGTTACCATCATTCGTGGATTCCCGCGCCGATCCGCCACCGAGCCGCCCTCGATAAATGCGGTCCCCCGTCTTGATGTCAACGCAATTTGCGACACCGGAACCAACCCAAAACATACGGCCGTCATGGATTACGGGCGTTCCGACTCGGCTGCGATCTCGGGTGGACCACACGACGTGAGTCTTGGTGACGTCGTTCTTGCCACCAGCGCGAACGGCGACTGCTCCGCCACCGCCAGGACCCGTCTCGATCGCATAGGCCACCGAACCGTGAACGACCAAACTCGAACACATGGATTGCGACGCCGGCCCTTCGCAATACCACAGCAGCTTTCCAGTGTCCGGGTTCAGGCCCCAAATCTCGTAAGGCACGGCAACCACCAGTTCGGTGTGCCCGTTGACTTCGACAAGAGCCGGCGTGCCCCAAGTGCTGCCGAAACCGTCTGCTTCCTGCTTCCAAACGACCTTGCCAGTCGTCTTGTCCAAAGCATACAGCGTGTGACTTTCGATCGACGCCAGTACGAACACAAGGTTCTTGTAGAGAATCGGACTCGACGCCGAACCCCAGCCTCGCCGATCGAGGTCGTCACCGACATCGGCTTTCCACTGATGCTTTCCGTCCATGTCATACGCATGCACTCCCGACTTCCCGTAAAAAACGATCACGCGTTCGCCGTCCGATGTTGGTGTGTGCGAAGCGTATCCATTTTCCGCAAACATCCCGCGGAAGGAATCTTCGGGCATCGACGCATCGATGCTCTTCATCCATTTCTGCTTGCCAGTCTTACGGTCGATACAGATGAGATTACGTTTCAAATCCTCCAACCGGCCTGAATCGCGGCCAGCGTCCGCGTAGCCAGTCCAACAGGTGACGAAGACGCGATCGCCAACAACGATCGGGCTGGAAGCACCGGGACCCGGCAGCGGCGCCTTCCACTTCAGGTTTTCGGATTCACTCCATTTGACGGGTACGGGTTTCTCGTCGGGACTCACGCCAATTCCGTTCGGACCACGAAATCGAGTCCAATCAGCCGCATCGGCGGCACTCACAACCAGAAACAACAAACCACCGAAAACGACAATTAACGAACGCATTTGCATTGAACCGATATCCTTGCAAGAACATTTCATGGAATAAGCCGCGCCGTCTCAATAAGTAGTAACGTGTGGAACACCGTGCTTCTACTTTCGAATTCCAAGAAATCCTTGAGGCACGGCTTTCAGACCGGTTACTTATTCGGTGCGTCGACAACGGGCGCAATTTCTTCTTTGGTCGTCACTCCCGGCGGCAATTCCATGATCCGAATATTACGGAAATGGATTTCCGCGCCTTCGGATTCCAGACACAGATATCCCTTTTTGACCGACGACTTTTGCACTCCGTTAACGAATTTGCCGTTGACGGACAGCTTGACAACTCCGTCCACGAAAACAACGTCGTAGACATTCCACTGCCCCTTACCTTTGCATCGATTCTCGATCGACTTGCTGCGGCGGCCGCGTGGGTTGTCGGGGATCGTTGTCAGTCCGTTGGCTCCGAAGAGTTCTCCATGGACATAGGCAATCGGTTGAGGGTTGCCGTCTTTGTCTTTGTGTAGATTGACCCAATCGAGTTCCAGCATCTGCACTTCCATTCCTTTGGGAAGTCGTCGGCCTTTCGGCACGCTGCCTTCACTCCATCCGAAAACGCCCGAATTGCCGCCGGCTTCCATGTGCCGCCATTCAATGTGCAAGACGAAGTTCTCATACTGCTTCGCCGTCCGCATGACGCCGATCGGATGTCCGCTGCAGACCAACAATCCGTCGCGGACGCTCCACGTGTCTTCCGACGTGTTGACGTCCACCCAGCCCGTCAGATCTTTTCCGTTGAATAGATCCTGGAACTGTGGCACGTCGGCCGCTTGACTCTGAGAGTTCCCGCAAATGGCCACGATTGCGATTAACACGAGTTCGACAATTCGTTTCTTCATGACTGTTTCCTTTGCAAAAGTGCGATTGAAACTACAACGGCTTTATACTGTGAATCACCAAGAGATGCGCCGCTTGGACATCGCAAAACAACAAGTTCCAGGTAGTCGTGAAGTTTCGCAAATTGGGCGTAAGACGGCCACTCTTGGCCGTCTATTGTCGGGCAGGAGTGCCCGACCTACGGCAAACTGTACGACCACGAACATCCGCTTGCGGCTAGTTTCAGTTTGGCCGCCATGAAGGCAGGTTGTTCCTGGCAATGGAATTTGTCGATGGCGACGACGTCGAGAAGCTGATTGTGAAGAAAAACGGGCTGGACGAAGCGACCACCCTCGCGATCGTTCGGCAAGTCGCCTCCGGGCTGGCGCATGCGGCACAGCACGACATCGTTCATCGGGATATCAAGCCGGCGAATTTGTTGGTTCTTGATCCGCCCGAAGGATTCTCGCTTCCGCCGGGAGTGCCGATGGTCAAGATTACGGATTTTGGCTTGGCATTTCTGGCAAACGACCAAGCCGCACAGACTCGGCTGACGGCTGCTAACGATGCTGTCGGCAGCCCACACTATATGTCGCCCGAACAAATCAGCGGCCACGATATCGACCATCGCGCCGATATTTACTCGCTGGGCGCGACGATGTACCACATGCTGGCAGGCCGGCCACTGTTTGATGGGAAGACGGTCTCACAAATCATTGCTCAGAAACTAAGCGGTGAAATTCCGTCGTTACGGCCAGGGCCGAATCCAATCTCAGAGCAGACCGCTCAACTGGTCGACGAGATGCTCGAGTTGAATCCAGACGCGCGGCTCGATGATTATGGCCGATTGACCGATCGAATTGACGCGGCATTACAGGCCGCGCGCCTCACACTGCAATCAGGGTTTCCAGCGGATGCTGATGCCGTCACGACAATCTTCGAGAATCCGCCTTCGCGAGCCGAGCCGAAGTCCGCGGTAGCCAGCCACGGCAGTAGACCGATCTACCGGAACCGGCTCGCAATCACCGTCATGGCAGCCGTCGTGATTGTCGTCCTGACAATCGGTGGCTTGCAGTTGATTCCTAATTCGAGACGACCGACCGCACCCGCACGCGACATGGTTTCCAGTGGTTGGAGCGAACCATTGTTCAATGGCCAAACACTCGGTGCCCTACCGTCCAGCGGAAGCTGGATTGTCGACGAGGATGACGAGGGGGCCATCGTGATTGCCGGGACGAACGGCATGATTCGTCGGTCTCTATTCCGCACCGATTCGCGTCAACGTCGACCGCTAGAGAACTATCGGTTGCTGTTATTCGTCCGGCTCCATCAGGCAACAGCCGTCGAACTTCAATTCGGAATCACGGCTGATCGAAATCAAGACGGTTCCCGCTCGGTACTTCGAGTCATGCCGGAAAAAGTCGTGCTGGCCCGAAGACCGGACGATCGCGGCCCTCTTCTTGAGTTGTCGGTTCCCGTTGTTGTTAAAAATATGATCGATCAATATCACGTCGTGGTGCTGGAACACCAGCACGGGCATTGGTGGATCTTCTTCGACGAACAATTGATCGGCACCGTGATGCCGCAATCGGCATCAACACTGCCCGAAATCCGCCTTGTCGTTGAAGGTGGGCCGGCTTGGTTCTCGGATTTACAGGTCGAAGAACTCGTCGCGGGCGGCAATCCAACAGAATCGCAAGATTCAGCGGAGTAATTGGAAATCGCCACTTTTCCGAGGTGACGTGGTGTAATGCCGTAGCCGAATTCACAAGAATTCGGTCAGTCTGTCCTTTTACTCACGACGATGGCCAAACAGCAATGACAACGGCCAGCCCCACAGTCGCTTTTGGCTTCTGGGCGCGATGATGGCCCGTGAACGTCGAACACCCATCATGACCGCGGTGCCGAACAGCACGGTGGCACTCAGAATCAGCCCCACCGCGGCGAAACGCCGAAATGATTCTGAGTGGTCATCACGTGGAATCCCGCACCAAAAGTCCCAACAGAAATGAATGACCACGGCGATAGCGAAGCCCAACGGCAGCACAATCGGCCAAAGTGGCATCCGTTTCGGGAACCGCGCCAGACCCACGCCGAAACCGCCCAGCCCGCCCATCAAGAGGTGGAGTATCAAACGGACCGCTTCGGGACCCGACTGAACAGACACGGATGCGTTTGGATCAGCGAGTCCAAGGTAGAATCGAGATTCCTCCAACGCGAACCCCAAACCGGCGAAGGCTCCGTAAATGAGCCCATCGATGGGATCGTCGAAATGCTTGCGGAAAACCAACGCCACGCCGATGACGATCAAGAGCTTGACAGTCTCTTCAAAAATCGCGGCGATGGCCGCCTGCCCGCCGACACTGTCATGTGCTTGGAACGTCTCGATCGCCGCATCTTCCGCATACCCGATCCCAAACGCACTGGCCATTCCCAGCACCACGACTGTAACCAGAATCCCCCACGGCTCTTTGTTGTACATGTCGTAGCGATAGACGATCAGCGCCAAGCCATAGGCGCACACCAGCACGATGGAATAGACGAGCATGATAGACGTTGCTCCAATACGAGGCGCGAGGCACATTGAATCCTGATGATCCACAACCAGCTTGCATCTCGATTTTCATCGCGTTAATCCAATTGTCAACGATAATCCAACTCGGTCTGCCACAGGGATCACGCCCGCTCAGTAGCCGTTTCAATAAGGATGTGATTGGGATCGCTGCTTGATGACAAACGAAAACTGAACGGTTTTACCATTCCCATTCGAGTTTGCAACCGCGCGGCCCAAGCGATCAGTCATACGACCAACAAATTCGAATTCGACACCGACTGGCCGTTGGCCAAAAACAAAACGCCGCAATTGTCAAGCTGAAACAGTATTGTGCGGAATAGCTTAACCAATCGAACTCACCAACTGCCGGACGTAGATTGCGTCTTGAAATCGCACGAACCGGCTGATTGAGCTGGACATGAGCGGAACAACAAAAGGGATATCCTCAAGCGCTCCATGTGTTCCGCCTCCATGTGTTCCGCCTCCATGTGGAATCAGACGAACCGTGTCTCCAGACTGTGATTTCATCGTGCGAAATGGGCCGGACATTCCCATCCTCGTTCCATGTTAGGTGGAATTCAGCATCAGCATTGGTATCGACCGATAATTCCGCGATACCAGCGGGTGTCTGGCAAACGTATCGGATGCGTTTGCCTGACTCCTGTGGCTCGACTTGACGCTGCGAAATCTCGATCGGCTGGCCTTCGAATGAGATGATCGATCCGGGCGGCAGTCGCAGTAACTGGCCTTCGACTGGAGACACGCGGATTCGATCGGTCCGCCACCACGAGCGGATCGTATCGATCAAGCCCATCCACGGCTTGCCGCCGCGCCGATCATGCTTGCGGCCCAACACGTTTTTTTAGCTCCTCGAATTCGTTTTCGATCTGGTCACGGCGATCGTCTTCTTCGAATTGACGTTGTAGTTCATCGGCATCGGGATCTTTGCCATCCAGCCGGTCATAGGCTTCGTTGACCGCCTCGGCGCGATCCACGCGCGATTCCAATTTGTTGAATTGCGTAAACGCCGACTGATTGCCCGTGCGATCCAGTGCGTTGTTGATACGACGCGTTGAATCGGCTCGCGTCAGACGGGCCAACAATACGGTGCGCTTTTGCCGCGCTTGGCGAATCTTGTCTTCCAGATCATGCACCGAACTCTGCAGCTTGTGAGTCTGGTCCTTTTGTTTCTCGTGTTCCTTGCCGAGTGATTCGGCACGTTGCTCGGCCAAGACTTTCTGCTCGAGCGCTGATTTCGAGGCCGTTTCGTCGTTGCGTTTCAGTGCCGATTGTGCACGTTCCAGCCATTCCTCGGTTTCCTTGCGAGTACGCTCGACACGTTTTCTCAATTGGATTTCGTCGGCGATCGCTTCCGCCACACTGTGCCGCACGTGTTCCAACTCTTCTTCCATATCGACGACCAATTGATGCAGCATCCGTTCGGGATCTTCGATCTTTTCGCGCAACGTCGTGATGCTCGAACGCATAACCAGAGTGAAGTCGTTTAACCATTTCATCAGTTCGTCTCCCAAAGAGGATTGTTCATCGTGAAAAAGGTCGTATCAAGACAGGCGAGCGGGGGACGTGAGTCCCTCGATTCCCACGAAAACCGGAAGCTCACGCATCCGGCTCACCAGTTTCAAAAAACTGGTACAAGTCATTCCCAAGTCTCCAGTTCAGCGGCCAACAGTCTGAGCCGTTGCAAAACGGTTTCGCGATGATTTTCGCAGATCGCGGCCAGAACGATCACCGCCGTTCCCAAACCGATGCCCGCGAACCACAGCAAATTCGAATGTTCGATGCTGCTGCAAACCAGCATTGCAATCAGATCGGCAAGCAGGAAACCCGTGCCGGCATACATCAACGGACGCACGCGCAGTCCGATCGACAGCAACGTCACGGTGACGGACACCAACATCAGCGTAAACAGGTGCAGCCAACTGCCACCGACGATGTGAAACGTCGGTGAGACGAGAATTGTCAGCGCTCCGACGTAGTACAACGGCTGATGCATGCGTTCGGGAATCTCTCGCTTCAACAACTGCACCAAACTGAGAATCGAGATCCCCAGCGGGATCATGAAGAACTGCGGATCCCACCAGCTCAATTCCCGCCACAGCAGCGTCAACGCGATGTTCAGGATTACCGCTGAGAGCACTAACTGTTTCTTTTCCCGGTGTTCGATTCCTCGGCAGAAGTAGAATCCCGCCGCCAGCAGTAACGCGAGACTGTTGAGCCCCAACCACGACGGATCGGCAATGGTGAAGTGACGTACCACGCCCATCACAACGACGGCCAACGGCAATGCCATTCCCGTCAATTCGAACGGCCGCGTCAGAATCCGTGAACGTGGCCCGCGGTTTGCGATCCGGGCGACTATCCAGTAAGAAATTCCGGCCGCCAAAACGGCGAACATGGAAATCCCGTGACCGGTTGGGATCACATGAAACCAGACCAGAAAACCAACAGCGGCCACAACCAGGATTTCCGACATCCACACGCGTTGTTGAACTTGATCGCGGACGGCTGCGTGTAATTCGCAAGCGATGAGGATTACAAAACTGCCAATCGCCAACAAGATTTGAAAGACCTCGAGATCGCCGGTGATTCCGCCGGTCGCTGCCAACAATAGCCCGACCGTTATGAATCTCAGCATTGCGACATGGATGACTACGAGTTCTTTGTTCTCGAACCGGAGATGTTGAAAGACCGCCACGCTGACACTTGCCAAGAACGCGACCGGCAACGCGAGCAATACGACGGTGTCAAAATTCAGTTGGAACAGAAACTGGACATCGGGTGCAAAAACTTGAACTGCCAGACAGATCAACTGCCAATTGATCATGATTGTCGCGATCTGGCGAATCGTGGAATGCCGCTGCGCAACCGATGGTTGAATGCTTTCAATGCTTAATTTGTGATTCGGCGCCGAAAGTCCGAATATCGGTTCACAGCAATCACGCTCTGCGTGCGCACGCACAGCGTGATTGTTCTGAACGGTTGATCGAACTTTCAGCGCCGATCGGCGCTTTCGGCGCTCAGAATAATCAACCAATGGTTGCGCAACTCCCAGCACCAACAGTCCCGCCAGCGCCACGGCGCCCGCGATTCTGAATTGTGTGGTAAATATCAGCAGTGACACGGCGGCCACGGTTGATAATACGATGAGGACCATCCAGTTGACCGGACTCGCAATTGCACTGCGAGATGCCAGTCGTGCATCGGGTCGTCCGTCGAATTCGGATTCGCCGGCCAAACGGTCCAACCGGCGCCGCATTTGGATTGCAACCGGAGTCATCGCGGCCGCCGTTGCCGCCCAAGCTGCCGGTAACCATTCCCAAACATTGCCGTCACTAATAACAAATGTTGTGGCCGAACGGACCAGCGTGAGCACTCCGATACAGCCCAGAACCGCGAACATCCCATGCGGGACTCGGCGGGCAGCATCGAAGGCCCACAGTGTCAGCCAGACCGGACATCCCCATAGCAGCAGTCCGGCGAATTCGGTCGAGACAAAAGCAACCTGCGGTAGCCAGAACACCACAATAACGCATGTCAGTCCGACCAAACTGACATGATACGCCGGCCGCGCGAACGCGAGAGTTACGCGCGACTGCGGAAGGCGTCGAAATAAGTACTGCGAAAGCCAGAGTGCCAGCAACAACAACGTTCCCATCGAAGCAACGGCGGCATATCCGATCTGGCATGCGGCGGCAAAGCACAGCACGTTGATCATCGCAAAGACAATCGCCAGTTCGCCCAGTCCACGTTTGAGTTGGATGATTGCGTGCATCATCAGCAGCAGTGTCAGCACAATCGCCGTCAGCCAGGTGATGTGAGCGTCCCATTCGAACGCGAGGCGTCCGACCCAAGAGGCGCACATGATTAGCGTCAACACAAAGCTGGAGTTTTGACAAACTTGATCGGGCAGCCGCCATCGGCTCGATTGATTTTCGGAAAGCTGACCGGTGTCGGGCAACCTGGCAATCAGCCGATCCAGCAACCGCCCGGCGACGAACAACAAACCGGCAACCACAACCAGACTGAAGATCCGAGAATCGTTGCCTAATGAAAGACCGAGTACTTCTTCGCCGAACGACACGAATCCAAATCCGGCGGCAATCAACGCGGCGATGGCCGGTACGATCAGCAACCGTTTGCGAAATACGAAAGTTTGAATGCCGAAGACAGCCGTCATCACTACGGAAACTGGAAACAGCGCCTTGTCGTGGGTGAACGAAACCGCGAACAACAACACGGCAATTGCTGTCGCGAACTTTCGCAACGGGATCGCAAACAAATCGTTGCCGCGACGGGCCAGTTGCGCGGCGGCGAGAATCAGGACACTCAACAACGGCAAGTAAGTCAGCCCATAGAATGCGTACGGCAGTTTCGATTCGTTGACAGCAGTGGCTCCGGTTTGGATCGCTCTGCGGGCCAGTTCCAGGAAGAATACGGGAGCGAAATTGTACGCAAGCAGGATTCCGCCAAACATCGCCCAGATGAATGCCGAATTCTGAGTTCGATGGGCTGTCGCTGCCATGATCACCGCGGCGATGGCGGCCGTTGGAACCAATGCAAACGGACGCGGCATTCCCGTGAACGCCAGACAAATCCCGGTTGCGCACAATGCCAGCCCGATCAGCATGGGTAACATAATGCTCCACGGCAGCGGTCGAACGAGATCCCCCGTCCGTTGTTGAAAGACCCTTGCAACCGTGTCGGCGGTCAACAGCACGGGAAACGCAATCAAAACGCTCGCCAATCCCAACCACTGCAATTGCAGGTGGCCAGCAAAGTTGACCGCAAAAAGCGACAGGAACTGTGTTCCCAACAGAGCAATCGGAAAGAAACCAAAGATACGCGGCAGCCGATGTTCTTCAGTCAGCCAGAACACATACCGGTTGACTTTGATGGTTCCAATTGCGAATACACTCCACAGAAACAGAGAAACCACGGGAGACCACGCGGTTGGCAGCGCCGGCGCGATGGCTCCGGCCAAACACAGGATCAGATAACTGGCAAGAAATGTAGGCTGCGAACCTCGCAAAAAATGGCTAAAGATGCGACGCGCGGCAAACCAGCTAAACAGCGTACTGGGACCGATCAAACTCAGCGTTGCCGCCAGGCTGGCCAGTGAAAACGTGTCGCCGTCGTTGCGAATCCAATTCAGCGCCAGGAAAGTCATTGGCAATAGCAGCACGGTCAGCGACATCAACACCGTGCCGGTTTTGCGAAGCGCCAGTCGCCAATAAGCGATTTCCCCAGCCGCGAACACCAGCCCGGCATAACCCATCATGATCGCGTATTGCCACAGCGGCGTGTATTGATCCCAATGGCTGATCACGAGCATCAACGAAGAACCCAACAGAATCACCGTGCCAAGTCCCAGCATCCACTTGATGTTCTGTTCCTGAAAGAAATTATCCAGAAACCGAATGATGGGAGACCGTGTGTCGGATCCACTGGTCATGCCTTGCCCTTTACCAACGGCTGTGTCTCAACAGTGTTTGTTGCCGAGATCATTACGCAGTGGCGAAGGCGAGAGTGTCGTGGTGATGTCACGACAAAAACACGCGGATCGTGTGGGTGGTCACGAATCAGAAGTGCTTGCGGTGGATAAACTGAAACCGCTCTGCAATCATTGGCATCAGAATACTTTTCATCACACAAGAAGGCACTGATCTATGACAGCCGCGATCGAGTTTTCGGGAGAAGATCGTTCCAACGCCGCGCGTAAAGTCGTCGCGAACAAAGAAGCCGTCGCGTTGCGGACTTTCACTCCAACGCTCGCGGTTTGCGCGAAATCGGCGGGGCCATTCCACTGGACTCCCGAAGGCCGCCGGCTGTACGACTACAGTTCCGGCGTGCTGGTCGCCAACCTGGGACACAATCCGAAACGATGGTTGCAACGATTCGGCAACTATCTGGGTTGGAACGCCAAGACTTTTGACGGCGGCGACGGTTATTTCGAATCGCTGACGCTGACGGCCTACAACGCGGTGACGGAAATCGAAACGCAGGCCGTCGAGCGATTGGTGAACAACGTGCGATCCAGTCCCGGTGGCGGACGATTGGATACCGTGATGTGGGCGGCGTCGGGGTCGGAAGCCGTGCAGAAAGCGCTGTGGGCCTGCCTGCATCACGACGAAACCCGCGACATCATTCTGGCAACTCGGTTCGGTTTTCACGGCAAGAAAGGTCTGGCCGGAGCCGTCACGGGCTCGGAAGACGATCCCGATCGCGATCCTCGCGTCAAGTTTATCAGTTTCCCGATGGACGAAATCGATGACGCCAGCAAGTATGGCGATGAGATTGATCTAGCGACTTACGAGGCCGAGTTGCTGAAACTGTGGGGCGAATTCGGCAATCGTATCAACTGTCTGATCACCGAGCCTTATCTTGGCGGCGGTGGCAGCTATCATCCTCCATCGGCGTATCTTCAATTGCTGGAATCCTTCTGCCGCGAGCACGACGTGATGTTCATTCTTGACGAAGTGCAATCGAACTTCGGCCGAACGGGATACATGTACGCGTTCGAGAAATATGGCATCGAA
>CAUZVF010000002.1:0-27619 GCA_963582955.1 Planctomycetota bacterium | reverse complement strand
GACGAAGTTCGCCCCGCGGTTTTGTGACGATGTTGACCTTCACTTGCTGTTCACCGAGGTTCCGGCGCTTTGTCGTTGCGGTGCCGACATGCGGACCGCCAATCGCTGTTGGCCAGCCTGGATCGGTTGGCCCGCGACGTCGATGCGACTGGCGCCCTCGCCGGTGTCGACGATTTCAACCGCACGGCGCTGCAGATGGTCACCAGTGGCGAGGCGAGGCTGGCTTTCGATCTCAGCCGTGAATCGAAACAAACACGCGATATGTACGGCTCGCATCGCTGGGGGAAAATGGAGTTGCTCGCGAGGCGATTGGTCGAAGCCGGCGTCACGTTCGTCACGTTGAACACCGCTCCGGATTCGCTGTGTTGGGATTGGCATCGCAACATTGTCAACGACCATCGATCAGCCGACGGCTCCGACGGGCCTAACCGCGAAATGGATGTCACCGGTCCGCCACTCGATCAAATGATTTCCGCGCTGGTCACCGATCTGTACCAGCGCGGGCTGGACCGCAAAGTGTTGCTAGTCGTGTGGGGCGAGTTTGGCCGGACTCCACGAGTGAACAAAACCGGCGGCCGTGACCATTGGGGCGCGCTGATGAGCATTCTGATGGCGGGCGGTGGATTGAAAGTCGGTCAGGTGATCGGGGCGTCGAACGACAAGGGCGAGGTGCCCATCGATCGTCCCGTCCGTCCGACCGACGTGCTGGCGACGATCTATCGGCACCTAGGCATCGACCCCACGCTGCACACGGTCGCACGCGAAGGCCGCCCTGTCCCGGTCCTGCCGGACGGCAAACCGATCCGCGAGTTGATATGATAGTCACTCGTTGCTCCGCGATCAGCCGTTGTGATCGCGGAGCGATCAACGACATAAATTGACGAGAGATCGCAATGACAACGCACCTTCGACGCACGCTCTTTTGTCTTGTGTTGTGCGTCCTCTTCCGTCCGGTCATGGTAGTTGGTGACGAACCTACGACATTCGACAGGCTTGGCACTCAGTACAAACAAAACGTTCGACCGCTGCTAAGGCAATTTTGTCTGGAATGCCATTCGAGCAAACAGAAAAAAGGCGACCTGGATCTCCAGCGGTTTGCGACGCTGGCAGAAGTGCGGCGTGGGACGAGGGTCTGGCTCAAGGTCGTCGAGATGCTCGACAACGGCGAGATGCCACCGGAAGATGAGGCGCAGCCTTCACCCGAACAACGGAAGGAACTGCGTGGGTGGGTCGAGCGGTATCTTCATGCCGAGGCATTGGCAAGCGCGGGCGACCCTGGTCCGGTCGTTTTGCGACGTCTCACCAATGCCGAATACACGTACACACTTCGCGATCTGACCGGCGTCGGTCTGAATCCGGCTCGCGAATTCCCGACCGAAGGCGCGGCCGGGGAAGGGTTCACCAATGCGGGCAACGCGCTGGTGATGTCGCCAGGACTGCTGAGGAAATACCTCGATGCCGGCAAGGAGATCGCCTCGCATGTGGTGTTGCTGCCGGACGGGTTTCGGTTCTCGCCGCACACGACGGGGCGCGACTGGACGGATGAAAGTCTCGCAGAGATTCGTGCGTTGTATGGTGACTTCAGTGTGGTCGAAAGGCTTGCCGACCACTACGGTCACGGAATGTCGCACCTGGGAAACGCCGGTCGGCTGCCGCTCGAAAAGTACTTTGCCGCGACGCTCGCTGAACGGGACTCGCTTTCGACTGGTGACAAGACGATCGAAGCCGTTGCCGCCGAGCGTAGTCTGAATGCCAAGTATCTTGGCATCCTTTGGTCGAAGCTGATTGGCGACGACCGATCGCTGCTGCTGGATGACCTGCGTTCCCGCTGGCGCAGCGCGAAGCCGGAAGACGCCGCGGCGCTGGCCGCACATGTCGCCACATGGCAACGCGGACTGTGGACGTTCAACCCAGTCGGGCTGCTGGGCCGCAAGGGGAGTCGATCGAAATGGATGGAACCCGTCAGTCCACTGCTGACACAACAAGAATTGCGTTTTAAGATTCCAGCGCCGAAGGATGGCGAGAAGGCGAAGGAGTTCGTCGTCTCGCTGGTCGCGGGAGACGCTGGGGACGGCAGCGAGCATGACTTTGTCGTGTGGACGCAGCCGCGGCTCATCGCTGACAAGAAGCCCGACGTATTGTTGCGCGACTGGGTGGCTGCCGACGGCAAAGCAATCGACGCGGCCTCGATTTGTGTTCGCGCCCCCTCGGTCATCACGATTCGCATTCCCGCCGATCTGGCCGACCGTGAGCTTGTGACGACGGCCTCGCTCGAACCGGAAACGGGCGGCGAAGGGAGTGTGCAAGCGGAAGTCGTGGCGGGTACGCCAGACACCAAGTCCGGCCTGCTGCCAAGCGAGGTCCACGTCAAGTTTGAACACGTCAACATCGGCGCAGACAAGCGAACTGTTTCTTACCGGCGACCGATTCTCGTCACGGAAAAGAGCAAAGCCCGGAAACGCTTCGAAGCGACGATGAATGATTTCCGCAGCCTGTTTCCCGCGGCACTTTGCTACACGCAAATTGTGCCGGTCGACGAATTGCTCACCCTCACCTTGTTGTACCGCGAAGACGATCATCTTGCGCGGCTGATGCTCGACGACGATCAGACGGCTCAGCTCGACAAGGTTTGGGACGAGTTGCGTTACGTGAGCCGCGAGCCGTTGCGGGTGGTGGACGTGTTGGACTCGCTGCTGGAAACGACCATCGATCATCCGCAGGCGGGGATTTTCGACGACGCCGTCAAGTCATTCAACGAGCGGGCCGACACGTTTCGAAAGAAACTCGTGGCCAGCGAACCGACACATCTCGACGCACTGGTCGCGTTCACGTCACGGGTCTGGCGTCGCCCGCTCTCGGAAACCGAAGAGACGGAACTACGCGGACTCTATCGGCGATTACGCGAACTGGAACTGCCGCACGAAGACGCCTTGCGTCTGACGCTCGCTCGCGTGTTTGTCGCGTCCCCGTTCTTGTATCGGCTCGAAGAAGCGCCGGAAGGTGCGGCAGCCGCGCCGGTCTCGGACTACGAATTGGCGAGCCGGTTGAGTTATTTCCTCTGGTCGTCGACGCCAGATAACGAGCTTCGGACTGCGGCTGCCAGCGGGACGCTGCATGAACCGGCCATGCTCTCTCAGCAGACTCGACGCATGCTCAAGGACGGGCGCGTGAGACGCTTGGCCACCGAATTCGCGTGCCAGTGGCTGCACATCCACGAGTTCGACCCGCTTGAAAAAAAGAGCGACAAGCACTTCCCCGAATTCGCGGTACTGCGCGGCGACATGTACGAGGAATCGATCCTGTTCTTGACCGATCTGTTCCAGCGCGACGGCTCGCTGTTAAGTCTCCTGAACGCCGACCACACGTTTGTGAACGATCGATTGGCGAAGTTCTATGACGTTCCGGGAGTCGACGGCGAGGCATGGCGACGCGTGGACGGAATCCAGCAACACGGTCGCGGCGGTATCCTGGGACTCGCGTCGACGCTCGCGAAACAATCAGGTGCAACACGAACGAGTCCGATCCTGCGAGGCAATTGGATTAGTGAAGTGTTGCTCGGCGAGAAGCTGCCGAAGCCGCCGAAGAACGTTCCGCAGCTTGCCGATACCGTGCCCAAAGGATTGACCGAACGGCAACTCATCGAGCGACACAGCAGCGACGCGGCCTGCGCGAAGTGTCACGCTCGCATCGATCCGTTCGGATTCGCCCTGGAGAATTTTGATGCCATCGGTCGCCGGCGCGGGAAAAACGCTGGCGGCCTGGCGATCGATTCACGGACAACTCTGCCCGACGGTACGCAGGTCGAAGGTCTTTCCGGACTGCGGGACTACTTGCTGGAGAAACGCCGAGATGCTTTCCTCCGGCAGTTTTGCCGCAAACTCCTGGGCTACGCGATCGGCCGCGAGTTGCAGCTCTCCGACCGACCGTTGATCGACAACATGCTGGCCCGCCTAGAAAAAAACGACTACCGTTTTTCGGTGGCAGTAGAGACAATTGTGTTGAGCAAGCAGTTTCGGATGATTCGAGGAAAATCAGGTGGGCCGTAGACCGCTCAAAGGAGAAAGACGCATGACACATCACTTTTCCCGACGAACGATGCTCCGAGGTCTTGGCGTCAGCATGGCCTTGCCCTGGATGGAGTCGCTCGCGGTGTGGGGCGATGAACCCGCGCGAAAAACCGCGGAACCGGCAAGTCAGGCTCCTGTCCGTCTGGCGGTGTTGTTTTCCGGCAGCGGCTTCCACGCCGGCCATTGGTGGGCGAAGGGAGCGGGCAAGGAGATGGAACTCGGCCCGGTGCTTAAGCCGCTGACCGAGTTCCGCGAGAAGCTGCTCTTCGTCGGCGGGTTGTACAACGAGCAAGCGCTCAAGGGAAACATTCACAGCTCGCAAACCGGTAACATGCTGTCCGGGGCGCCGCTTGCCGATGGCGGCGAGATTCGCAGTGGGACCAGCTTCGACCAGGTCATCGCGCAGCATTACGCCAGGTCGACGAAAGTGCCGAGCCTCGTGCTCGGTTGCGAGCGGTCGAATCCGGGGATTCACAAGAATTACTCGATGCTTTACAGCTCGCACATCTCTTGGAGTTCTCCGACCGCACCGACGCCGCTGGAGCTGTACCCGGCTCTCGCGTTCGACCGGTTGTTCAAGGATCAGGCCGAGCGTGGCGAGCAAAGCGTGTTGGACGCCGTGCTGGGCGAAGCGACCCGGTTCCGCAAGAAGGTCAGCCGGCGCGATCAACAGAAACTCGACGAGTATCTCAACTCGGTGCGCGAGGTCGAGCGGCGTATCGAGCAAGCGGGTCAACAAGGCGAGTTGCAAGGTTGGCGGCCGACGCTCGACAAGCCGAACATTCCGCGTCCCCCGGACGGAATTCCGCAGAACCTGGCCGACCACACGCGGTTGATGTGCGACATTCTGGTGCTGGCGTTTCAAACCGACACGACGCGCGTCTCCACGTTGAAGCTCAACAACGACCACAGCTACCTGCAATTCCCGCACCTGGGTGTCGAAGTCGGACACCACGAGCTGTCGCACTCCGATCGCGGCGTCCAGTCGCCCGATTGGCTGAAGGTGAACCATTTTTGCTTGGAACAACTCGGCTACATCGCCCGCAAGCTGGACGCGATCCAGGAAGGCGAACGGACCGCGCTCGACAACTCGATGCTGATGATGTGTTCCAGCATGATGTCTGGCATTCACGACGCCACGAAGCTGCCCGTCGTGCTGCTCGGTCGCGCCGGCGGGAAACTGGAAACGGGCCGAGTACTCGACTACGGCGGCAAGCCGAATCGCAAAATGTGCAGCCTGTTCCTCTCGATGATGGACAAATGCGGTGTGCAACGGAAGGAGTTCGGCGATTCAAACGAGCGACTGGCCGAGGTGTGACGAGGCACTCGTCGTTGTCCATTCTTAGTCGTACGACTGCAGATAGTGATTGTGTCGGATCGTCGGTTCGAACGAGTACAGCTTCGCCTGCTTCAGATGGAAACGCAACGTAATGGGTCGGGCTTGCAGCAGGTGGCAGTCCGGTTTGCCTTTCCACCTCACAACGTGTCGAACGTTGTCGGTCGTGATCGGTGTACAGTCAGCGCGGGCAAACCCGTCGATCACCTTGCCGTTCACGTCGAGGGCCTCGACGACCAGCGACCCGCCTTCTGCATTGGCGTTGACAACCAGCGTATCGCCCAGGACCACCAGCGGCTTGGTGGTGAGCGTTCCCTGTTTCTTCGTTTCCACGGAAACAAATCCGTCGAGACGCAGCGTCGCCAGCCCAACGCCTTTTCGTGGTTCTTTGGCGTCGGGATCCTTCTTGGGCGGATCTCCAGTGTAGTTCCACCAGTTCCGTCCGTTCTGAGCCATGTAGTAGAACCAGATCTCGTCACCAACGATGATCGGCTCTGGTGTGAAATACGGCGAAACCGTTCCCCAGTCCCACTCCTTGTCTTTGTTGCCATACGGCAGAAACACAGCATCCTCAGCGACTCGTTGCCAGTCGCGATCCTGTTGCAGTTCGCGTGCTGGAATCACACCCTGTTTGCCCACGCGCTGCCAGGTGATGCCGTTGCGGCTGAATGTGAGTTGTAGGTTTTTGCGATCGGTCCACGGCTTGTCGGGTGGTATCGGCTTCAACGTTTCGCTGTGATAAGCGGCGATCAAGCCGAAATACACGTCGCCATAGGGAAACGGAGCCATCTGGTAAAACTGCGTCGCGAGCGGCGCATCCATCCTCGTGCGCCGTAGCACGGTCACTTTCGGCGACCAGTGCAGAAAGTCATCGCTTTCCGTGCGGCTGATGATCCGCGTGTTGGGCGGACCGAATCTTAGGATCGCCACGTACCGCTGGCGGCGACGATCCCAGAACGGACAAACTTGCGTGTCGCTGAACGGGATGAGGGCGGTGGGCTTGACCGGTTTCCAGTGCAACCCATCCGCCGAATACGCGGCACTGGTCATCCACGTCTTGGCCGTGCCGTCAGGATTGCAACTGAACAACATCTTGTAGCGGCGAGCCGGGTCACGCTCAACGGGATCCTTGAACACGCCGGGGCACTGGAACCCTTGAATCGGCGGATGCCGCAGCACGTTCGTCCCGCCCTGTTTGTCGGTGACGGGTTTTGTCCATGCGATCCCATCCTTTGAAGTTGCGTAGCACATCAGCGACGTCGACGTCCCCTCGACCTTGCGCCAAATCGTGTACCACATCTTGAACAGCTTCTCGTCGGCGTCGTAGTGCACCGTGCCGTAGCCGGGACCGCTTTCTTCCCATGGCCGGTCTCGCACAAGCAACGGGTTCTTTCGATGCTTTACCGGCTGGTTGAGGACCTTCTTCACGCCTTTCAGTTCGGCGATGACGTAGTCGTCAATGAAGAGCTGTTTCCCGTGAAGGATCAGCGCGTCGCCGACGATGGCATCGTCCAGGTCCTTGAACATCCCCGGCGGAGCCTTGCGGCTTTGAGCTTGAGCCGCATGCGGCCAGAGACAGGTCAAAAGTATCGACCGGAAGAAGTATCTAGCAAACATGGTTTCTTCTCGTGTGTGGTGCGGTTATGACTTGGATGTTTGCATCGAATCGCCGTGTAGCGTAACTTAACGCGGCGCGTCTGCAACCGAAGGACTCGATGTCGAGATGAAGTACGCAACAGTGCCGTTATCAGGCTCCTACTTCCAAACGATGCGGCGGCTCGCTGCTTGTGGTAGTCTACGGTGGAAACCAATGAGTCCCCATACAGCGTTGCTCATCACGTCGAGATTTGCAAGAAAGTCCTTAACCACTAAGACCAACATGACAACGAAACGAACACTTTGCGTGCTCGCGGTTTGCAGCTTGATCATGGCCGCCGACACCTGTGTGGCACAGCCGGAAGATGTCAAAAAGCCCAACACCAAAACCATCCAACCCGCCGCCGACGCGCCCAAACCGATGACGCCCGCCGAAAGCGCCGCCAAGATCCGCTTGCCCGCTGGCTTCCGCATCGAGTTGGTGGCCAGCGAACCGCTCATTCAGGATCCGTCGTGCATCGCGTTCGACGAGCGCGGGCGGTTGTTTGTTTGTGAACTGCACGGCTACAACACCGAAGGCCACATCGACGTCGCGGATCTGAACAAAACGGGTGTGCTGGACAAGAAAGTCCGGCGGATTCGGTGGGAACTGCAAGGCGGCAAGATCGCCGAAGAAGCGGCCCGGCGGCAATACGGGGTCGTCAAGCTGGTAATCGATGCCGGCGGCGACGGCGTCATGGACAAAGCCGAAGTCTGGGCCAAGGATCTGCCGCCTTGCTACGGCGTCGTTCCGGCGAATGGCGGCATCATTGTGGTCTGTGCTCCCGACATTGTCTTCCTGGCCGATCGCGACGGCGATGGCAAGCCCGAAATCCGCGAGGTACTGTTCACCGGCTTTCGCACGCAAGTGCTGGAGCGCGGCATCAACAACCCGCGTTGGGGCCTGGACAACTGGATTTATGTCGGCGCAGGCGGCACCGGCGGGACGATTCGCGGGCCGCGCTTGGCCAAGCCGGTGGAACTTCGGCATGCCGACTTTCGCATCAAGGCCGACGGCTCGGCGATCGAACCAGTAAGCGGACGCGTCGGCACATTCGGCTTGACCATCAACGAGGTCGGCGACCGTTTTCCGTCCACTGGTGGACGACCCGCCATGTACGCGCTGCCGCTGCCTTATCATTATCTGACGCGAAATCCCTACGTGGCCACGCCCGACACGAACCACTCGGCGGCGACCTACAACCGCGGGTATCGCATTAGCCAACCGCATCCGTGGCGAGTCCGGCGGCGGCAGGATCCGGCCTGGGTGAAGTTCTACGGCGACCGGGAAACCAACAGCAACTATTTCTCAGGCGGTTGCAGTAACGAGTTCTATGGCGACACGCTGTTTCCGCAGCAGTATCACGGAAACATCTTTTATTGTGAGCCGTCCTTGAATATCGTGCATCGCTGCGTCGTCCAACGAGACGGCGCGGGTTACAGAGGACGTCGGGCGGCGAGCGAGCAACAATCCGAGTTTCTCGCTTCCACCGATCAATGGTTTCGGCCGATGAATTTGCGAGTCGGGCCGGACGGCGCGCTGTACATCGTCGACATGTACCGCGAGATCATCGAAGACTATTCGGCGATCCCTCGATTTTTGCAACAGCAGTACGGTCTGGACCAAGGCGGCGATCACGGGCGCATTTGGCGGCTTGTGCACGACGCCGGACCGAAGCGGCAGATCGACGATTTTTCCAAGTTCAGCGCCGCACAGTTGGCGCGAGCGACGGGCGATGACAGTCCGTGGCGGCGGTTGACGGCACAGCGGCTGCTGATCGAACGACGTGACGCGTCCGTCGCCGCAATGCTCGCCGCGCGCCTTCGCGAGGAAGTGACTCCGCAAGCGTGCATCCACGCGCTGTACACGCTCGACGGGTTGGGAAAACTTCGCGTCGCAGACGTCGCCGCAGCGTTGGACCACGAAAATTACGGAGTGCGGCTTCACGCGCTGCGTCTATCGGACGGCTGGCTGGACGCTGGCGCCGGACTACTGGCGAAAGTCGTTGCCATGACCGGCGACGCCGATCCCAGCGTGCGTCTTCAATTGGCGATGACGTTGGGTCAGTCGGACGATGCGACGGCGGTCGAGGCGCTGCGGACGTTGGCCCACCAGCATGGCAGCGATCGTTGGATGGCGACGGCGATTCTGAGTTCGTCGCACGACCATGCGGGCAAGCTGTTGTTGGGACTGCTGCGGCAAGCGGAGTTGAGCCAAGGTGCGCGGGCCGTGTTGCAACCGCTGGCGGCGACCGTTGCCGGCCGTCGCGACGTTGCCGCCATGTCGCAAGCGTTGACGACACTCGCAGACATGGACGAAGCGGTTGGCCGAGCGTGCCTGGCGGGATTCGTCGCCGGGGTCTCGCGCGGCGATGGCTCGATGCCAAAATCACCCGACGGTTGGGCATGCGTGTCGAAACTGTTGGGCAGCGATTCTCGGCCGTTGCGCGAACTGGCGACGAAACTTGCCGCACGTCTGCCGCTGGCCGACAGCGATCAACTGACAATCATTTTCTCCAACAGCGCCAAGCAAGCGATCGACGACACAGGATCGCTCGACCAACGGCGGCAAGCAATGCATGTACTGGCGAGTGCGACGTACGACACGCTCGCGCCGGCGGCAACCAACCTGCTCAGCGCCAAACAACCGCCGGCACTCCAGCACGCGGCCATCTTGTCGCTGGGCGCATCGGGCGACGAGCGAGTCGGCGCGGCGCTGCTGTCAAACTGGTCCAGCTTCACGCCCCAAGTTCGCGACGCCGTGTTGCAAGCCGTTTTCGCTCGCACCAACCGCATGACTGCGTTGCTGGACGCCATCGAGAACAAGACCGTTCGCCGCGGAGAAATCAGCGCGATCCAGCGCGAGCAACTCACCACCAGTCGCGACGTACAACTCGCCAATCGAGCGAAACAGCTATTCGCGAATCCGACCGCCACCGCCGAATTGCAAAAACGCATCGACCGCTACCAAAAGGCGCTTTCCGCCCCCCGCGACGTCAACCGAGGTCAACAAGTCTTCGCTAAACATTGTCTGGCCTGTCACAAGCTGGGCAGCGAAGGCCACGAGGTCGGTCCGCCTTTGGGCACGATTATCAACAAACCAGACGCGGCGCTTCTGCTCGAATTGCTCGACCCCAGCGGCCGCATCGAGCCGGAATACCGCAGCTACATTGTGGCGACCGAAGACGGCCGCACCTTCACCGGAATCCTGTCCTCGGAGTCGCCCACCAGTGTCACGCTTCGCAAAGAAAAGGGTGCGACGGAATCGATTCTGCGCAAGGACATCGATCTGATCAAAGCATCCGACGTCTCGTTGATGCCGTCAAATCTGCACGAACAAATCAACCCCCAAGCCGCCGCCGATCTAATCGCTTTTCTACGCCAATCGTTTCGTGCGAAGAAGTAGACCGGGTTTGATTCATGACCTGTGCTTTACTCCGTAACACGGGAGAAGATAAGATGTCGCGATTTCAAATTCTTGCAGTGATTGCCTGTACGGCCTCTGCTTTGACGCCGGTTGGCGTGTGTGGCGAGGAACGACCCGACACCCCGCCGATTAAGATCGCCCCTCGTCTATTCAACCACAAGGATGAATTAAAGCTCGGCCTTCCGACCGTCAAGGGAGAACATCAGGTCGTCTATCGTGCGACCGAGGACAGTTACAAGTTTTGTCACGAGCAGAATATTGCTGTGTACAACGACAAGCTGTATGTCATGTGGTCCAACGGTATCACGCACGAAAGCCACAACGGCCAGCGCATTTTGTATTCGCACTCCAAAGACGGCGTGCATTGGTCGAAGCCAGCCGTGCTGGCCGAGGATCACGATGGGCCGGGCCCGCTGGCGTGTATCTCGGCAGGATTCCACGCCCACGGCGACACGCTGGTTGCCTATTACACGGCAATCGTGGAGAACCGTCCGGGGATTGACGACAAGAACGCGCTGTTTTACTTGACGTCGAAGAATGGCAGGACGTGGAGTCGCCCCCAAAAACTGGCTCAAAGTTCCTTCCTTGAAGGACCGCGTCGACTGCCGAACGGACGTTTGCTGATGAACGGCCAGTGGGCCAACCGCCAACCCCGGCTGCGATATACGGATTCCCCGGATGGCTTCACCGGCTGGAAGGATGGCAAGATTGCTGAAGTCAAAGACATATTCAGCTTTCCCGAACCAAGTTGGTTCGTGCGAGTGGACGGCACGATTGTGATGATCTTCCGTACCAAGAGCGGCGATCCGTGGATCTACGCCAGCGTGAGCAAAGACAACGGCGAGTCGTGGTCAAAGCCGGTCAAGACCAACTTTCCTGACGCCACGTCCCGTGCCTTCGCGGGAAACCTGCCGGACGGAACCGCATTTATCATCAGTAACCCCAGTCGTGTTCCAAGCAAGACGCACCCCAGCATCGGTTGCCGCAATCCACTCACGATTGCGCTGAGCAAGGACGGTGTCCTCTTCGATCGAGCCTTTGTGATCCGGTCCGGGAAAACGACCATGCGGTTCAAGGGGATTAACAAACTCGACGGGTGGCAGTATCCCACCGCCGTCGTTTGGAAAGATCATCTCTATGTCGCTTATTCGATCAACAAGGAAGACGAGGGCGTCACGCGCATCGCCTTGCGTGACTTGCAAGCCGTAACGTCGAAGGAATAGCTTGCTCGTTTAACCCGAAGGCGTGGACGACGCCCTGCCTGGCCTGCGGCCACGGGTCAATCGAATAACGCGGAGTTGGCTTCAGGCGTGGAGTCAGCGGATATATTGAACTAGGCTGGAGTACTCACAATGTGTCGTCGTCTCACCAACCCCAAACGAGTAGAAAGCCCATACGAGAAGCGCAACGATTCATGATAGAGGTTGCCTCAATGACTTGCGTGACGCGACTTCGGAATGATGATCGGACTGTTTCGCTAATTGGATTCAACGTAGGCAGGCGCCGATTTTACTCCGGATGCTTCTTCGCCCATTCCAGGTACATGCCTTCCGAATGGAGCAGCGACATTTCAAGGTGGTTGCGATTATTGGGCAGCCAGAAGTACTTGCCGCACGCATCGGTGCTTAAGTACGTCATCTGGCCGTAGAGCAGTTGTTTGGCCGCCTCGAAGCCGAAGGTTTCATGCACTTGGATCAGCGCGGGCGTGATACCAGAGTTCTGGCGGGCCGTGCCCACTTGGCCGTGATCGAATGGGAAACCGCCTGCCAGCACTTGCTCACGGGTCATGCGGTTGAGAGCGGCGATGACGCGACGGCGGAGTTCCGCTCGCAGGTCGTCGTGTTTCTTGTCTTTCGGCAGCGCTTGGTGGAGCTGACAGAACGTAGACATATTGGCGCAGTGATAGCCGATGCGAGAATTGTGTCCCGCCCAACCGCCCCACGGACGCTGCTCGCGGAGCGTGCTTTGCAGCATCTCGGTCTGCAATCTTGGCGCGACCGCATCGTACTTGTCCGTTGATTGAGCCCAAGCAAGCGCGGCTTCGGTGAGCATCATGTTGTAGTTGTAATTCCAAGAAGGCTCGACCTTGTTAAAGTGGCCGACCACACGCTCGGCCGCATCCAGGTATTGCCTGTCACCGGTCTCTTGCCAGGCATGGATCAACGCCACGCCGCCTTGCCCGGAACTGTAATAGTCGTCACCAATGATTCCGCTGTTCTGCTGCACCTTCAAAAGGTAAGCGGCACCTTCCTTCGCGCGTTTTAGATAGATGTCCGTCTGCGTGGCCGCATAGGCGGCAAGGTATCCTTCCACGCGTTGGTAGGTGGCGCGCAGGTCGGGTACTTTCGTCTCGCCGCCTGGCTTGCCGGCCAGTGTGTCCTTGCTCTCCCAGCTTCCGTCGCCGCGATAACGCTTTTCCGATGCCGCGTGGTGTGCTTCGAATCGCTTGAGCACCTCGGCGTTGTCCGGACGGCGAAACGTGTGTTTCACCGTCAGCAGACGGTCATCGGGAACTGGCTGATCCCACTTGCTCAACTCCAGCTTGCCGCCCTCTTCCAGCCGCACGTCGTCGATGTAAATTGTGCCGGTGTTCCAGCGTGTTTCGACGGACAACACCGTGTAGCTCGCATAGCGACCAGTTTGGAAGACCAGCTTCCGTTCGACCCACTCGTCGCTGGGCTGGTCTTCGAAGCGAATCGTGGCAAACGCCTCGTTCTCTCGAAACTCGCCCGCCATGGCGTACAGGAAGCCGTAATCACCCCACGCCTCGGCGTCCTTGTTCAACACCTTCATCGACATCGTGTACGTGGTGAATGGTTTCGTCGCCACCTTTTGCCGGAACGACATCCCTTCCCAGCCCTGATTCCAGTACTTGCCCTCGTTGTTCTTTGGCACCGAGATGCGAATGCTGCGCTTGCCACTTGCGGCATGATCGTTAACCAGCGCGGCCTTGCCCAGTTGCTTCTTCACCTTTTCCTTCCAACGGCCGAAGTGACCGGCACCATGTATCCATTCGTCGGGTAAACCGTCACTGTTCTCATCCGTTTCAAAGCTTGGATTTTTGAGCAAGTTGTCGGCGCCTTGGATGTCCGGGCAGTGAATCGAAAGAAAGAGAATGGACACGATGACGCCCGCCGAGTGAGGGAATGCGCGAAGCATGTCGATAATGCCTTTGGTAGGGTGGGCATTGCCCACTAAAGTGCGTTGCTTTGATCGAAGGCGGGCAATGCCCACCCTAATTCATGGCGTCGCCTTGGCGCGTGGGTCGAGTTGTACTGCTGGCACGAAGTAACGCTCTGGCGTCAGCGACAGCCAGGGGATGAGACCGCTTTTCGGATGGAACTCGACTTCGTCATGGTTGCGGCCGTGGATGAAATGCAGAAGTTCGCCGCGAAGGTCCGCTGTGATGCGAAACTCCAAATCGCCCCAACGCGCTTTGGCCATGTTGCCGTCCGCCAGCCGAGCCACTTCGCTGCCGTCGGACCGTAACACCATCGGTTGCCCAGCGTCATAGCCGAACGCGATGCTCAGCGCGGCCTTGTCCGCATTGGGAAGCGTCTTAAAGAACATCGCCTGCATGCGGCGCGAGACGAGCAACTCCCACGGGAAAACTTCCTTCGCGAGATTGCTGACGGGAAACTCGATCCACGGTCGGCCGTGGTCGGTGCTGATCCAGAGGATGTATTCGGTGGTGCGACGATCGGCCGGAACTTGCAGCTCTGTGGTGTCTTCCTGCAGTGCAGTCCGCAAGACTTCGACACCGTCGGCCGCGCGCGTCACCCAAGCCTCACCGGGACTGAGCGAGCCCTTCAGTGTGAAGGCGAACTCGCGATCGTCGTCTTCGAGGACGACAGCCACCGGTAGCCCTTGCCACCTTTTGTAATACCGGGCGCTCGCATAATGGGTCTTGGGATTGACCCACATGCGGATCATCCCCGGCATGTAGTAACTCAGGCCGAAGCGGGGGCGAATCTTCTCTTCGGTTGATGCCAGGGCCGCCAGGAACCGGGGCATACGCTGGCTGAAATAACCGCCGTTCAATGTGAGCGCGGGCGTGAAGAACCCATCGTAGAAATGCCCGCGTTCGAGAAACTGGTCGCTTAACATGAGCTGCATTTCCGCGACGCCTTTTTCCAGGTACGCGCGCTTGCCGAACAGACGATAGCCCTCGGCAAGGTCGTGCCACATCGCCCCGCCACTGCCAAAAAACGCGTTGGCGGAAATCCAGTCGCACCAGCGTTCGAGGCTCTTCATCGCCGCCGGGTCACGCGACAGTTGAATGTATCGCGGCAGCCACGGGGCGTAGCCGGCCCAGCCCGTGAACGCGCCGGGACCGAGTTCATGGTCCTCGCCGGTCTGACTCTTGAGCAGCACATCCACATAGGTCTCGATCTGCGGCAGCAGCCGCGCGTCCCAGGTCGCTTCGTACAGAAAGGAGAGGCTGGCCACCGGGCCTTCGCCGTCGCGCCCGCTATTGCCGCCGCGCGGAAATCGGGCGACCGAGTCCGCTGTTTCGCGGGCCACATCCACCGCTCTCCTGTATCCCGTCAGGTAGTAGTCGAAGAACAGGTAGTCGCTCAAATTGTTGTAGTCGTACAAGCGATTGCCCGAGTGCCAATGCACCAGACCCTTATAGTCGCACAACGCACCGGGGATTTTTCCGACGGGATACCCCTTGGCTTCGTACTCGGGCGTGGAATAGTGACAGATATCGACGTCCATCAGATGCATTGCCTGGCGGCGCGCGGCCGTCAGATACTTCGGGTCGCCCGAGCGGAGATACAACAGCCAATTCGTGCGTGGGTTGCCATGATGATGGTTGGCCCACGTGCGATTGACCGGCACACGTTTTTTGAATGGATCCCATCGGCTATGGCGATCTCCAAAGTTCCACATCCCGTAATCGTGCATGTACTTGGTCGATCGCCCGAGCCAGTCGAAGTGACGCGACAGTGCCTTCTCGACATCGGGAAAACGCTTGCGATCAACTGGGTGGAGCATACCGACGGCTCGGCTCGCAGCAGTCCACTCCGGCGCAGGGAGACAGCCAATGTCCTGGGTGAGTGCGGTGATCTTGCGACCGGTGTCTTTGGTACGATGGCCTTCCAAGGCCGTCGAATCCGCCTCATCTCGACGGCCTTGGAAGGCCATCGTACTGCCAAACAGCCAGATCATCTCGTGTGTCTTGGCAATGCCCAGCGCTTCGTCGGATTTGTTCTTGAGGGCGTTAGGAATGTAGTAGAACTCGTGAGTCGTCGTGTCATCTTTGTTGTGAAACTGCGCGTAGTCGGCAGGGATGTTGAAGTCCAATAACTCGCCCTCGTGGGCGAACCAGAGCATGTGAATATCCCGCGCGGTTACGGTCTTGGTTGGATGGCGAACCGGTCCTGCATGCCGCGGCCAGAAGTGGACCCGCAGCGTATCGCCGGCGACTTCCAATTCCTTCGGAAAGTTCTGCCACATGTCCCGCACAGCCACGGTGACGTTGCCCGCCCGCACCCATCCGGCACTGCGCTCGCCGCTCGCGAGTTGCTTCTGCTGATCTGGGTCGTTCTGCTCAACTCGCAGACGATCGTACGACTCTTGCACCAGATACGCATGCGGCGCCGTCGCACGCACCGCGTCGCCGCCCTCAATTCCAAACACCGCTCGTCCAGCCGTTGTCAATCTCGACTCCATCGCGATGTTGCGGTAACGCAGTTTTTTCGTGGGCTCCGTCACAATGAACGTGTGAAAGACGCGCAGATACGGTTCGCCTCGATAGGCATAAATCCGCACGGCATATTTGCCGACCCGCCGGCCCGCGTTGACGAACCAGCCCTTCGCCGCGATCACGGCCCGCAGCGGACCGGCTTCTTCGATCGTGACTTCGCAATCTGGATCGCTCGCCGCCTCGTACACCGTTCCATGTTCGTCGGTCAGCGTCATGCGACTTCCGCGGATCAGCCGCTTGCCGTCGAGTTCCACCGAATCGAGAAAGGAGAATTCGCGCTTGTTGACTGAGAACTTGAGCGGTCCCGTGTTGACCGTGACGCGATCGTCGTTCTGTGTGATCTTCAGCGGCTTCGGCACCGCCATCCGTTTTACGCCGGGGCCGTATTGCAACGTGTAAGTCGTCACTTTCTTTTCATCCACACCGCCCGGAAAATCGAGCAGCAACCACTTCACGTAACCGCGCGGCGACCAACGGCCGCTGACCCTGACCTGCAAAGGCACCTCAGTGTGACCGTCGGGACCGATCAGTTTGAAATTCTCGGCCGTCAGCGCCATGCCGCGCGGCAAAGGCGCGCCGGTCGTGAGCGGTTGTGTTCCTAATGCGGCCGCGGCCAGATTGGGTTGCACGTGAATGGGAATACTCCCCTCGCGTTGCGGGCGAACCGCTCCAAGAACGAGGGGCACCATCTCAAACGCGGTCGTAGCCTTCCCCATCTCCTTGCTGTTTTTCGAAAGCCGTACGCTGAGCGAATACTTACCAGGTTTCAGACCGCGCAGATCGACCACGCACGCCAACCCCGAACCACTCTGCGCGATCGCAACCTGACGATTCCACACCTGCTTTCCACCCGAATCGCGTGACAAATTCAACACGCAATCGTTCGGAATTTCCCCGTTTACACTAACCAACGCTTGCGCTGTCAGGTCCAGTGAATCATAGACCTTGCGATCGAGCCGCAGCTTGACGTCCAGCGCTGGTTTGACCGGTCGGTCGATCTCGCCGAGCGCCAATGGACCGTAGCTTCCCGGATCGCCCCACTGTCCCGTCCAACTGATATGTTGGCCCGACCCAAATACACCCACGTTGATTCCGACCGACCGGGTCACGGATTTGAAATTCGGACCGAACGCCTTGAAGGGAATCGTATACAGCACCTGCCAACCCGTCTTGTCGGCAGCCCCCTTGGCCGTCCAGTTCGCGTCCCAGGATTTCTTGTCTTGATAGCTGTCGTAACGCAGCCCGATCGGGTTCGCGCAAAACTGATACTTGTGCTTGCCGGAACCAGTGGGGTCGATAAACAGTTCGAACAAATCGCCACCGTATTCATCGCCCTCTTTGGGCTGGCGGAACTTCGTCACCGGCATATCGGCCCGTACAAAGACGTAGAGATTCTCTTGGTCGAACGCCGCCCGCCACCAGGCATTCAGTCCCTCGATGTGGCCTTCGTAAGGGCGTTTGATCGGATTATGCAGTGCCGCTGAGAGGGCCGCCTTCCCTTTGACGGCCAGCGCGGAAAACGTGTTCTTTCTGCCAGTATCCGTCAAACCAAGCCACAGAAGTCGCTTGCCATCAAACGTCTCGGGCACAACAGATGTGATATGATCCGCTCCACTGGCGACAACAGGAAGAACCGACCAAAAGGCCAGACAGGATAAGATCAAGAATCGCATTGGAATGGTCCCTATCGTTTTGAAGTCATGACCGTCAGTTTACCAGGCATTCTGAACCACGCATGTACCAGCAGCCGATTGTTTACGTCCGCAGTTGCTCAACGGTGGCGACGATTTCTTTGTCCGCCACCCAATTGCCATCCACGCGCCGAAAGCCTAGCCGTTGACGGGCTTCCCCGACAGACCGTCGATCGTGACGCGTCCGGACTGGACCAGAATACGATCGTCCAGCTTAATCGTTCCGCCGACTTTGAACTTGACGATCCGACGTTCCTTAACAGCCAGCGCTGCACGTAACGAACCGGGACCGGAGTCGTCCAGGTTCGTCACCCAGATCACTTGTCCGCCTTCGCCACCCTTGCTCGCCGTGCCATAGCCGTAACGTGTGAGCTTTTGAACTTCGACTGGGATGGAAGCGGCCGATTTGGGGCTGTCCGCTATCGCGGTGGATGCGACAACGACGCAGAGCAGAGCAACGGCGGCAACGGGCACTCTCGTAGTCATCGATACAACTCCGGAATAATGAAACGCGTCGATGGACGGATGCGCTGTTTGGTTATGACTCACTGACTCCTACGAACCGTCATTGTAGCGAACCGGACTGGCATTTGTGGCGAGTCGTTCGCTCGCGATTTCCGTGATGCTACAATCAGCGCACATTTGCCGATGAAAGCTGGAAAGGTGTGTAACAATGATGAAAACAAGCTCAAACATTTACGTTGTGGTCGCCTTGGTCTTTTTGATGATGGCAAATGCTGCAGGGCAAGAGCCCGAAGGTGGACCGCTGATTGAGCCGCTGGATCAGGATCACGTGCGGATTACCTGGCGGAATCTGGCCAACGAGCAGGTCATGTTTCCGCTTGAGATGAAAGACATGCCGGTCAAAATCGGGCGGGAGCGACAATTGTTTCTCGACAACTACCTTGTGGCCGAATCGCAAAATGTCACACGTCAGGTCCAACGGCCGAAGCGATACCAGAACAACCCGGTGCTTGCCGCGGCCAAGGCCAAATTCAATCACGCGATCGCGCAGCACGTCCTGCAGTTCGACGAAGCACCGCGATTCCGCATGTGGTATTCGTCCTGGGACGAATGGCAGACGCTGCCGACCGGTCAGCAAATCCGTTTTGCCACCAGCTATGCAACAAGCAACGACGGCATGCACTGGGAGCGACCGAATCTTGACCTGCACACAGTTAAAGGTTTGGCCGGACCGAACAATGTCGTGTTCCCATACGGCATGGCCCAGGGCATCTTCTATCACCCGGATGAACCGGACGCCGAAAAACCTTCAAGGCGCTGGTCTGCGTCGAGCGAAAGAATCCGGTGGTCCGCGAAGGATACTAAGTGCACACATCGCCGGACGGGATTCACTGGAAGGGTGATCTTTCGCGACCCGTGATTCCCAGTCTCACCGGCCCCTACGTGATCCCCCAGGGCGGCATTGGAGACACGACGCGATTCTGGTGGGACCCGATCCGGCGAAAGTACATCGGCGACGTGAAGTTCGTAATCTACGGCCGCCAGCGTTGTCGCGGAGTGATGGAAAGCGACGACTTGATTCACTGGACGCGACCGACGCCAACCCTTCTGGCTCGCCAGGACGATGCCCAGATCTACGGACATCGCGGGTTTGCTTATCAGGGAATGTACATCGGCATGCGGTGGATTTTCCTGCCGAGTTACAGCCGGCGGCACGCGTCCTACGTCGAACTGGATTGCAGCCGAGACGGCCGCATCTGGACCCGCGTCGGCGCCGGCCAACCGTTCATGGCGTTCAATCCCAAGCATGACACTTGGGACGCGAGCATCATGCGCCCGGTTTCGATGCTCGAAGTCGGCGACGAAATCTGGATCTACTACTTCGCCGCGCCGACAGAGCTTGAGACCGACAACCCAAAGTATCCGAAGCCTGCACCCATTGACTGGTCCGCCGGACTGGCGAAGCTGCCGCGCGACCGTTTTGCCTCGATCAACGCTGGTGACAAGGTCGGCACGCTGACCACTCGCCCCGTCGACTTCCAGGGAAGCCGGTTGCACGTCAACGCTGCGGTCGCTCAGGGCGGCAAACTGCGCGTGGGAGTCTTGACCCACGACGGAAAACCGATTTCCGGCTACCACGCGGCCGACTGCGTGCCGATCGACCGAGACGGCATTGACTTGCCGGTCTCTTGGAAAGCAAGGGCCAAGCTGATTAGCTTAGATCATTCTCAAGTGCGATTTCGATTCCAATTGAAAAACGCGAAGCTGTTTTCGTTTTGGATCGATTGACGGTCTTGCCAGGAGTTTAGTGGTTGAACAAAAACTCGCGACTGTTCAACAACGCCCAGAGGAGATCTTCCAGCCCTTCGCGGGGGTTGGTGGCTCGGGCAAGGATTTGTCGGCATTCGTGGAGTTCGTCGGCTGTAGGACGGCGGCTGTAGGTGACCAAGTAAAGCTGGTCGATGGCTTGTTCGTCTTTTAGCTCTTTGTTTTCGGCAATTTGTGTAATTCGGCCCTGTTTGTCGGCCAGCTTGCGATTGAGCAGTTCACCGTTGGCAATGTGCAGCACCTGGGCGAGGTTTGGCTCGGCGGTGCGCTCGCATTCACACGCGATGGCGCGTTGTGGACGGCCAAGGGTGTCGAGGAAATAGGAACTGAAGTTCGGGTCGGGGAGTTCGATGGCCCGGGTTCCTAAAGGCACGCCGCTAAATCGTTCCTGGGTGCCACAGGCAGAATCGATGGCATCGAGAAGGACTTCAGCGGGGAGGCGTTTGATGTTGTAGTGGGGGTAGAAGCGGCGATCGTCGGCGTTATCAGGAAGTGCGGTCGAGCTGAGTTGATAGACGCGAGACGTCATGATGGTTCGCATGAGCTTGCGAAGGTCGAACTTAATTTCGACGAAATGATTGCCGAGGGCGTCGAGCAGTTCGGGATTTGAAGCGGGATTGGTGGCCCGCAAATCGTCGACGGGCTCGACGAGTCCGGAACCCATGTAATACGACCAGATGCGGTTGGCGATGTTGCGGGAGAATAGTTTGTTTTCCGGCGCCGTGAGCCAGTCTGCCAGCGGACGTCGCAAGTCGCGAACACCCTCGGCGTCGATGGGTTTGCCTGCCAGCGGCGTGGGAGCCATCGTCTTTCCCGAGCGCGGATGTTTGATCGAGCCGGAACTATTGAGTATCACGATCGAGTCACCCCCGAGCACGTCAAATTTGCTTTTGTTTTTGGTTCCGACGCGGGTGAAGAAAGCGGCCAGCCCGTAATAGTCGGACTGACTGTACGTCTCGTAAGGATGATGGTGACAGCGGGCGCATTGGATGCGCACGCCGAGAAAGACTTGAGCCGTGGTTTCGGCGAGATCGGTCGGTTTGCGGGCGATTCGATAGTAATTGGCCGGTCCGTTTTGCAGCGTCGATCCCTGGGCGGTGATGATCTCGCGGACAAATTGGTCGATGGGCATGTTCTCCCGCAGCGACCGTCTCGTCCAGTTGAACAAGCTCCACATGCCGCCGACACCCGTTTGTTTGCGATTGTTTCGCAACAAATCGCCCCACTTCAACGCCCAGTAGCCACTCCAAGGCTTGACGTACAGATTGCGTTTCGCGTCGCCAGTGAGTCCTAAGAGTTCGTCGACCAGCTCGTCGCGTTTGTTGGGATTGTTCGATTCGAGAAATGCCTGGACTTTCTCCGGCGTGGGGAGGGTGCCGATGGAATCGAGAAAGGCGCGTCGCATGAACTCTGCATCGGTGCAAAGCGTTGACGGCTGGATGCCAAGCCGTTTCCAGCGGGCTTTGACGTGTTCGTCGACGAAGTTGTTCGGCTGAAAGCTGGCGAGATCGACGTTTTCTTTGAAGGGGGACAGCACGTGGGAGACTTTTGCCTGGCCTTCGTAGCGAACCATAACGGCGGTCTGGCCTTTTCCAACGACAGTGATGTCGCCATCTTCTGTCACCGTGGCAATTCCTTCACTGAGGGTGTCGTATTTTGCGGTGAGGGTGACGTCGCGGGTAGTGTTATCGCTGTAATGGGCAACGACTCGTAGTTGCTGGTTTTCGTCGACACGGTAGACGTGCTCTACGGGCGAGACGGTCAGATTGACGACTTCGGGTTCGCCGGTTTTCGCTGCGGGGGCGCCGGCATTCAACCAAGAGATGAGGACTTGGTGATCGTAGGAATCGCGCTGAAATCGTTTACCGCCACCATGGCCGATTTCCAAAAGTGCTTTGCGGAGAATCAGGCTGTCGTCGGGCTTGATCAGAGAAACCCGTCTTCCCAGATAGTCGCGGACGAGGGGTTCGTAATCTCGTTCAGGGGCAAAACCGAGCAGAGAAAGTTTGAATCCACCCTTTCCAAACTGCGCGCCGTGACAGGCTCCTTGATTACAGCCCGCCCGGCTGAGAATGGGAACCACATCTTGTTTGAAGCTGACTTTGGGCTGAGGCACGATTTCGGTGATCGTGATCGGAATTTCGACGGCCCCAGTGCCATGCTGAACTCGAATTTTGCCGGTCCCGGAGGCAAGCGGGACAACAGCCCCGGTTTTCGAGACCGACGCAATGCCGTCAGAGGTGATCTTGTAGGAAACGTCGCGAGTGAGATCGAATTGCCGACCGTTGGCGTCGGTTCCGGTCACCTGTAGCTGTAACCGGGCAAGGTTTCCGACAAGCTTTGCTTGTTGTGGTTCGACACGGAGGGATACAGAAGTGCCGTTCGCACGGACGGCATCGCTCCCAGTGGTTGCTATGGCAACCAACACGACGCTGAGCAAGAATCGGGTTCGGAACGAAGCTGTCCGAGTCATGAAATCCTCCGGTCAGGAATCGAAACGATCACGCCGACGAATCAATTCCTCGCCAATCGTGTAACCCGTTGCCGAAGGCTAGGCTTTCGGTTGCCCGCCTAGCCTTCGGCAACGGGTTACACGAGGAAGTATTTGGTTGAGGCACAAACCAGCCGCGCCGGTCAAGTTTACCGGTTCAAATCGCGGTGTTCAACACGATCCGGCGGAACCGCCGCGCTGCAGGTCCACCCTCCGGCTATCCCTGGCTTTTGCCAGTGAGTGGGACGGCGCTAGCCGCCGGTTTCTCGCAACCGGTGGCTAGCCCGGATTATTCGGCGAGCGCTGGGCGTTAGCCCGCTGAGTCGGGTTGTCAGGGACAACTCAGTGGACTAAAGCCCACAACTCGCCGACAGAGTGTTTTTTGACCGATTGGGACAACCGTTGCCGTGCTGCCACCTTATGTTCAATTTATTGAATGTCATGAATAATCCGCGCTAGCGCCATTCCGCTCACGGGTTTGCTCAAAAGGAGAATTCGGTCGATTTCGGTTTCCGAATAACGTATCGACTGTTAGAGTTGTGTTCAGCTTGTCGTTTGAACCTAAACTGGAGGTGATCCGCCGTGTTGAATCTCTTTCCCCAGCAAGCGATCGACTGTGAATCGACCAGGCGGAATTTCATGCTGCAAGTCGGTTCGTTGGGTGGGCTAGGGCTTTCGTTGGATACGCTGTTGCGTGCCGAGGCGCGCGCCGCTTCGGACGGCAAGTCGACGGCCGGCGACGTCAACTGCATCCTGATTTGGACGAGGGGTGGGACCAGTCACCATGACAGCACCGACCCCAAGCCCGAAGCGAAGGCCGAGGTACGCGGTGAATTCGACGTGATTGATACGGCTTTGCCGGGAATCCAATTCACCGACAAGATGCCCCAATTTGCGAAGCATCTGAAAGAGTTTGCGGTGATGCGGAATCTCAATCCGCAAAACGCCGGTCACGGCATCGCCGATGCCATCATGATGTCGGGCAAGAAACTCAATCCATCGCTGACCTATCCCTGCTTCGGGTCCGTTTTGGCAAAGGAAAAGGGTGCCCGCAGCAAATTGCCGCCGTTTATTCAGATTGGCACACAAGTCGATCGTATCTTCGGTGGCGGGACGGCTGGCTACCTGGGAATTGGTTACAATTCATTCGAAATCCCCGGCGATCCTAGCAAGAAGAATTTCACTGTGCGCGACGTGACTCTGCCGGGCGGGGTCAGTCTGGCGCGAGTCGATCGGAGGCGGCAGGCGTTAGCGGCCATCGACCGGCTGCAAAGAGGTGTCGAAAAGCAGCCCAGTGCACTCAAGGCGCTTGACGGCTACTACGAAGACGCGTTTAGCATGATCACCTCGCCGGCGACGCAAAAGGCATTTGACTTGAAGCAGGAGAGTTCTCAAACGCGTGACGCGTACGGGCGGACGAATCTTGGTCAAAGTTGTTTGCTGGCGCGTCGGCTGATCGAAGCGGGATCACGATTTGTGACGGTTTCGAGTCCGAGTTGGGATACGCACGTCAATAATTTTGCAAAATTGAGAAGCTTGCTTCCGCCGTTGGATCAGGCTTTTCCGGCTCTGGTATCGGATTTAAAAGAGCGAGGGTTGCTTGAGTCTACACTCGTCGTCTGGATGACCGATTTCGGCCGGACACCGGTTATTAACTCGGCAGCGGGACGCGATCATTGGGCCAGCGCAGGGCCAATCTGTTTTGCGGGAGCGGGGACGCCTGCCGGAACGGTGATCGGGAAGACCGATGCAACGGGCTCACGTCCGGTCGGGAAAGAGTATTACTCGAACGACGTGGCCGCCACAATCTACACAAAACTGGGGATTCCACTCGATACGCTGCACATCGCGCCGGACGGGCGGCCCGTGCAAGTGTGCGACGGTCGCGTCATTCAGGAATTGATGAGCTAGCGAGTTGGGCCGTCCGCGGCATAGTAACCCGACGCGTGAGCGAGGGACCAAATCGAGAATCCCTCACTCATCCTTCGGGTTACTGTCAATCTGCAAAAAACTCTGGGACATCAGAATCAGCGAATTGCCTGACACCTGCCGCTCGCCTGAAACTCTCGAACAATCTCGGTTGATCGGTACGCCATGAAACTCCGCCGTGTTCCAGTTGCTGTCGCCGCCCTGCTTGTTCTGGGCACATCGCTTCAAGCTGAATCGAAAATCGGCTTCCGGCAACTTGGATCAACAACTCCAGTTGCTGTCCAACGGGGCAAAAAGTCGACGATCAACGTCCGCTCGAACTATACGCTCGACGGAGCGTACAAGGTGCTGTTCGACAAGCCCGGCATTGAGATGAAGTTTCTGGAAACCAAGCCGATCGCCGCGCCGCATCGGGGACGAGGCACGCCGGGCACGCCGTTTCGCTTCGAAGCCGATGTTCCGGCCGATCAACCGTTGGGCATCTACGAGTTCCGCATCGCGACGAAAACGGCTGTCTCCAGTGTCGCGCATTTGCTGGTGACCGATCACCCGGTTGTCAACGAAGAGAAAAAAGAGAACGGTTCGCCTGCAACAGCCCAGAAGGTTTCGCTCCCGGTTGCCATCTGCGGGATGTGTGAAAAAGCCGAGGACGTCGATTACTACCAGTTGACCGGGACGGCCGGTCAGGAGATTACCGTCAATCTCTATGCGCGACGCGTGACCAACGCCATTCACAGCATGCAGTCGGGAGGCAGCGGTGAGAGCGTGATGTACCTGATGGATTCGATACTAACGCTGTACGGATCGAATGGTCAGGTGATCGCGGAGAATGACAACTTCATCGGCGGCGATTCTTTCTTGACCTGCAAACTTCCGGAAGACGGCAACTATGTATTGGAAGTCCGTGATACCCGTTACATCGGCAACCCAAAATACGTTTATTGTGTGACTATTGCCGACCAACCGTTCGCCCATGCGCTCTTTCCGATGGCCGTTCAACAGGGACAAACAACCGAGGCAACGGTCATCGGACACAATTTGGGGGGACTTAAGAAATCGACTGTTCGTTCTGCAGCCGACGATTCGCCCGGATGGAAAAAGGTTTCAATCGAAACACCGCAGGGCCTCACGAATCCGGTGCCAATGTTAGTGAGCACCTATCCACAGCTTATTGCCAAGGATGGGAATTTTTCGATTGCCCAGGCGATGCCTCTTTCGCTGCCGGTCGGAGTAAACGGCCGACTTTCCAAGCGCGACGAAGTTCACTTTTACTCGTTCGATGCGAAGAAGCACGCCTACTATCTACTTGAAGTCGAATCCGACCGCCGAGACCTGCCATTGGATAGCGTGATCGACGTCTACGATTCGGCTGGCAAAAGAGTGACCGGAGCCGACGATGGATACTACACGAAAGACGCCAAGCTGGACTTCAAAGCGCCGTCGGATGGAAAGTTCTTTGTGTCGGTGCGCGATCTGCACAATCGGGGCGGAGAGCGGTTCATTTACAATCTGAGGGTAGTACCATCTGGTCCCGATTTCGAAGTGCATGGCAAGTACTACTATGCGCAGCTTGCGCCGGGGACACGTATGATCTGGTTTGCGAGGCTCAGCCGGCGGAACGGCTTTAACGGGCCGGTCGAAATGCAAATTCAAGGACTCCCGGAAGGGGTCAGCTTGACGCCGGTCACCATCCCGGCCGGCCTGAATCAATGCGCGTTGATCTTGTCAGCTCAAGCTGACGCCAAAGTCGACGCCCGCTTGGTTCGCCTCTTCGGAAAGGCGGTCATTCCCGATGCCGACGGCAAACCGCGCGATGTGATCCGATACGCCCACATTACCTGCGAGTTGCAAGCATCGGGAGGATCTCAGGCGCGCTGGCCGATCAACACGCAGATTGTCGGCGTCACCGAGCCGCTCGATTTGCTGAAGTTCGAAGCCACGCCCAGCGAGATTACGCTTCGCCCCGGAGAGAAAATCGAGATCAAAGTCCGTGTCGAGCGAAGCAAGGAGTATACCGGGCCAATCACGCTGGCGATGCCTTTCTTGTACGGCAACTCGATCGTGACCGGCCAACTGCCACCCGGCGTGACGATGTCGTCAGAAAGTAAAGCGCGCCTCACAGAGAATATGGTCGAAGGCACAATCATTCTGGAAGCGGCCAGCGGCAAAGATGCCCCGAAGCCTTTGGAACGATTCCCGATTGCCGTCATGGGCCGGATTGCGATGTCGTTTTCGATCAGCACGAATTACGCCTCCAACCCAATCCACCTGACGATTTCAGACGCCTCTTCCAAAGCTGACCGCTGATTGCTGAAGGCTGATCTAGGAATGACTCAATACTTTTCTGGTCGCTCGGTCGTGGCCGTCGCGCTGCCATTACTGCTGCAAATGTGTGGCAAACCATTCTTTCGTCCGTCGCCCGTAAGGCGAAAATACTGAAACGAACCGTGGATACTGTATTTCTGCTTGCAAAGGCGGCGGCCGAGTCTCGAATCTCGGCCGAGTTTGATGCCTGTTGGGAGGAATCGCAAGGCGTTTGACATCAAGATTCTGGATCAGCGCATACGTCGATCGGAATGTCGTCGAAGGATGTCATGGACGAGCTTCACGCCGCACTTCGGAAATAATATCGCAGCATCCCTCCGAGCCGTTCACGGCATTCGATCTTGCCAGCAATGCTGCCAACTTCATCACCCAGCTCAATGATCTGATTGTCGAGTCCCTGATGATTTCTCTCGGCATGAAAATGTAAGAGATACGAAGTGACAGCCCGGCGCAGTGACTTCTCGCCGAAGAAGATGATCCTCGAAAGACTCTCGGCTTTCAGACTCCGGAAAAACCGTTCAAGATTGCCGTTCAAATTGGGACTCCGTGGTGGGAGGCGTAACGGCTTCACGTCTTCGTCCTCCAGAATCTCACGAAACGCCTCACAGAACTTGGTATCCCGGTCCATGATCAGGTAACGCTTTCCGTTGAGAAAGCCATCGTCAGGATCGGTGAGATTTCTGGCGATCTGCTTCATCCAGGCCTCGTCAGGA
>CAUZVF010000001.1:0-27773 GCA_963582955.1 Planctomycetota bacterium | reverse complement strand
ACGGAAACTTTCCGTCCCGAATGAAGAACGCGTGTTCTATCTGCGCTATGCGTTCAAAGCGGGAATGTCAGTCGAACGGATGTACGATCTGACCGGCATCGACCCGTGGTTCTTAAACACAATTCGGCAAATCATCGGCGTTGAAGACGAAATTCGCGCTGTTGAACGGCTGGAAGATGCCGACGAGCAACTCTTGCGTCGCGCGAAACGGCATGGGTTTTCCGACAAGCAACTGGCGTTTTGGTGGGACACGACCGAAATGGAAGCCCGCCAGTATCGCAAGAAGTTGGGCATCGAAGCGACATTCAAGCAGGTTGATACGTGTGCCGCGGAATTTGAAGCGCACACTCCGTATTACTATTCGACCTACGAGCAGGAAGACGAGACGCCCGCGCGAAAACCCGGTCGCAAACGGATCATGATTCTCGGCGGCGGACCCAACCGAATTGGACAAGGAATCGAATTCGATTACTGCTGCTGCCAGGCTTCGTTCGCGTTGGAAGAACTGGGCATCGACAGCATCATGGTCAACTCGAATCCGGAAACCGTTTCGACTGACTATGACACTTCCGACCTATTGTTCTTCGAGCCGCTAACGACCGAAGACGTCTTGAATATCTGTGACCGGTTACAGCCCGACGGAGTCATCGTGCAATTCGGCGGACAGACGCCGCTAAACTTGGCACGCGGATTGGAAGCGGCCGGAGTCAACATCATCGGCACCAGTCCCGATATGATCGACGCTGCCGAAGACCGCGAGCGGTTCCAGGCGATTTTGCGGAAGCTGGGCTTGCGACAGCCGCCCAACGGCATTGCCACGGACATCGAGGGAGCTCGGCTGGCGGCCGAACGGATCGGTTATCCGATTCTTGTCCGCCCCAGCTATGTGTTGGGCGGCCGCGCGATGGAGATTTGCTATGACGAGGGATCGCTGGTCAAGTACATGAACGAGGCCGTCGATGCCTCGCCCGGTCATCCGGTTTTGATCGACAAGTTTTTGGAAGATGCCATCGAAGTCGACGTCGATGCGATTTCCGACGGCGAAACGACACTCATCGGCGGCGTGATGGAACACATCGAAGAAGCGGGCGTGCATTCCGGCGATTCGGCCTGTGTCCTGCCGCCACATTCGTTGCCCGAGAGTGTCATCGATGAGATCAAGCAGGCCACGTACAAACTGGCTGATGAATTGCAGGTTCGCGGGTTGATGAACATCCAATACGCCATCAAGACAGAAGGCGACAGGCACGACGTTTATCTGCTGGAAGTCAACCCGCGTGCCAGCCGCACGATTCCATTCGTCTCGAAGTCGATTGGGCGTTCACTGGCCAAAATCGCCGCTAAAGTCATGGCGGGCGTTTCGTTGAAAGAACAAGGCGTCACCGACGAGATCTGGCCAGAACACACTTCGGTGAAAGAAAGTGTGTTCCCGTTCAACCGATTCGCCGGCGTCGACATTATCCTGGGTCCTGAAATGCGGTCGACTGGCGAAGTGATGGGGATCGACAAAAAATTCTCGATGGCGTTCGCCAAGAGCCAGATCGCCGCCGGCAATACTCTTCCGCGTGAAGGCACGGTCTTTATCAGTATGGCCAGCAACCACAAACAGACCATGATCGAACCGGCCCGCAAGTTGCGGGAAATGGGCTTCAAGATTGTCAGCACGGAAGGCACCGCCAATACGCTGCGCGAGGCGGGTATCGAAGTCGAAACCGTCAAGAAGATTCAGGAAGGCCGGCCGAATCTGCTCGATTCCCTCGCCAACGACGAGATTCAATTTGTTTTCAACACACCCAGCGGCAAGGGGGCTCGTACGGATGAAGGCAAGATTCGCGCCGCGACGGTGACTCACGGAGTTCCCTGCACGACGACCGTTTCCGGTTGTTTGGCCGTCGTTCGGGCGCTGGAGGCATCAGCCGAGAATCCCGTACCGAAAGTCCGGGCGCTGCAGGATTGGATGAGCGAAGTCGCCGCGATTTCCTGTAAGACGGATCGCTAGTAGTAACTTGTTGGGCGACGCCGTGCCTGGAGCGATTCGGCTCGCGATACAAGTTTTTACTTGCTGCGAGCAATCTGGCTATCTCGCCACTCCTTAATGAACATATTGAAGCCATTCTGCACTGGCTTCGCGGCAAATCGCAATTGTTTGCGGAATTCAGACTCTGTCAGGCGAACTCCCTGTGAGTTCAACAAACTGGCGGCCTGTGCGGCGACCGCCGTGTCGTATCCACTCAGCAACTGAATCAGTTTCTTGACGTCGCCGCTGGATTCCTTCAGCAAACGAGTTGCATAGTTGACGGCGCTGGTTTTCTTCCCATCTCCGTCAACATCCAGCCAAACAGCACCCGTCGAGCCGATGACGTAAGATTCCCATCGCGGCGAAGTCGGTTGATACGCCTTTGCCGTGGGCCAGTACAACTTTTTCACTCCGGGCCCATGAGCAATCGCAACCAGATGCACGTCGTGTTGCAGGTCATTCAGTTTCCACTTGCCACTCCATTTGATTCCCCCCTTCTGGCCGTCCGCAATCTTGGCTTCGCGGATCAATTGGCCGTTGGCATACAGTTCCACTCGTTCGGCTGTCGTCCAACTGGGCCCGAGTACTCGGACGGAGACATCGACGGCGTCGGAGATTTTCACGAGGTCGCCGGGGCCGAATTTTTCATTAACCACGATTTCCGCCAGCAACCCGTAACTGACCATCACGCGTCCGTTGACGAAGCTGTCGACAGCCGCCGCGACGTCGATGTTTCCCGGATCGCTGTCGTCGCAACGGATGTAGGTGCGTGCCTGACCGACGAAGTGACGAGCGACATCGTGCGAATCGCTGGAACCAACGGGAGTGATCGACAATCCACGATTCAATAGTCCGAACCAGTCGCCGTACAACTGCATCACATCGGTCTGCGTCGCGCCTGAGTTGACCAGTTCCATCGCGTTGGCTTTCAGTTCCCAGCCGTCCAAATTCTCACCCGTGATGGAAATGTGGTGTTTCGGATCGAACGGACGATAGCCTCCATGAATGTCGCGCCCGTGATTCAGAATCACGACTTTCACATTCGGAGTGGCGTGAATGCTGCGGAAGATGTCTTTCCAATCCGTCAGTTTGTAATCCGGAATCGCGGCGCCTGCCTGAATGGGAAAAACATTGAAGTGGCCGATCTTCGTCGTGACCTCATTGCCAATGACCGGAGTGAAATACCTTCGCAATTTCATCCGTCGTGCGATTTGTTCGTAATCAATATGTACATTGTGATCAGTGGCAATCGGCAACTCGATATTCTCGCCGGCAAGCGTCAGCATGCGTTCTTCGATCGTCGAGTCGCCGTGACGTGAATACGTGAAAGTGTGGACGTGAGTGTCGCAACTGACGAGTCCGGGTGTCTCAACTTCGCGTGAGATTGAAGTCCTGATAACAACCGAACGCGGTTTCTTTTTCGACGGTGGTAGCTCGACCTTGACCGACTCGATTCCATATTCGAAGCCGCGACCGCAGTACACCGTGAAATTCCCCGGCGGCAGGCCGAACTTTGCACGGCCATTGCAATAAATCACGCCAGGGCGAACGGCCATCGTTGCGTCCGAATCCGCACCAACTTGATGCAACGCCCCGTTCTCATCAATGACCGTAATCCGGCACGGCAACGAATCCTTGGAAAGCGTGTTACCATGCCGTTCGTGAACGAAGACATTTACGGAATGTTGATTCAGAATCGCGTCGACAGGTGATTCCGACATTCGTATCTCGCCAACTCGAACATCATCGGCTGTACGGCCCGACTGGCGAATGATCAGTGAGTTCTCGCCATCGATTAAAGTGTCGGCGGGAATGGGCCAATAGACGACCATGTCGTTCTCGTTGCGATGCAGACGGCCGATTTCCTTGCCGTTGAGCGTGATTTTCCACGTTTGCTTCACATCTTGTTGCCGCAGCCGCAGAGCGTATTCCGTCGTGTTCTTCATGCCTGAAAAACGGATAACCAATTCCGAAGCCTCGGCCTCTTCAGGAAACTCGCTCCATTCGCGTTCGCCGTCGATGCGCAAATGATGGAGCTTCTTATCAAGCACGCGCTCGGCGGCATGACAGTTATCGTTACCGGCCAACAGCGAGCCGACGAGTAATAAAGCAATCAGATTCCGCATCGCGAGTTTCCTCGTTCTCAATCGAGCAGCGTGTTTCCATGGACGACTACCGCATCGGGCTTTGCGGAAATCAGTTCTTCCGTAGCACCGCCGAGCAAGTTGTTTTGAATGACGTTGTCACGGCTGTCACCGGTCACTCGAACCGCGTGAGCCATCGATGGTTTTTCTCGACGGTCGACAATGCTGTTACTCGACACACGGCAGCGGATGCAGTCTTCCAACTCAATTCCACGTACCAAAGGGTCCAGAATCTGGCATTCGCTCACAGCCATGTCGCGGCAACGAATTAGTGTGATGCCGGCTCCGCGTTCTTTAGTTCCATAACAAAGCCGCTGCGTGACGAGTCCCACCAATGAACCGTTTTCGCAATCTTCCAGCTTGATTCCGTCTTGTGGCGGATCGTCATCGACTCCGCGCCAGACAAACGTGTTGGAACCAATCGCAAGCCCGGATGAATGCTGAGCCAAGATCGAAAGATCGATCGAGTTGTAAATCGTGTTGCCGGTAATCGCGACTCGTTGGACATGTTTCAGCTCGATGCCGCGCGCCTGACTTCCCAGCACGTTGCCGCAGATCGTCACCAATCGAGCGGCTCGGGTCGAGGTGGTCGCCGCACCGTGGATTCTAACGTTGGCTCCGCCCGGTTGGACAGTCGCCTGAATTGTGTTGCTGGCGATCGTGACTTCGCTGATGACTCCGTCGGAAGCTTCAAACCAGATTTCCGCTCCGGTCGGTTCGCCGTTCTCGGACTTGTCGACGCCGGGATTATTGTTGTACTCGATGTCATTTCCGGTGATCTGCAAGTTGTGGACGTCACCATCGAGCGACTTGATGCCGGCTTTTTTGTTCCAACTGATGTGATTTCCATGCACGATGATCTGGTGCAAATTACACCGGTCAAAAAACAGGCCATACTCGTGATTGTCCAACAAATGCGAATCGGCCAAGATGAAATCTCGATTGCGTTCAACCAGATGAATTCCGTATTTGCAGCGCCGTACCAGCACGTTCGTAATGTTCGTCTTCGTCGTCTTTTTCAGTTCGATCCCGACGGCTTCTGGATGTTCGCCGAGCACTTCGATCCCGTTCACGGACGGAAACCGTTCTTTCTCCCAAGTGTGCGGCTGATAGCTTCTTGGCTGAGCCGTCCCACGGTGGTCACCGATGATCCGAATCGCCGGCCCGGCACCCGTCATCACAATCCGAGACGTGCCGCCGTCGCCCTGCACCGACCCATAACCCAGCTTCGTCAAATCGAGCACCAACGGCCGCGAGATTCGAAATGTGCCTTTATGGAGTTTCAGGATTCCGTCGCCGGCTTCCAGTGCGTGCTGCAGCGCCTCGGTGTCGTCAGTCGTGCCGTCGCCGGTCGCTCCAAATTCAACAACGTTGACCACGTCATTTCTCCTGTTGTACCGCTCACGGCAAGGAATGGCTCGTTGAACGGCTTAACCGAAGGCGGCTGCGTGGCGGAAAAAACCGTCGCCTGCGGCTTGCCGTTAAACGATCAAATGCGTCATTCCTAACCGCTTGAAGTATACCGTTGCGCAACCAATGGTTGATTATTCTGAGCGTTGAATTTGCCGATTGGCGCCGAAAGTCCGATTAACCATTCAGAAGAATCACGTTGTACGTGCGCCATTTTCGTCGAGCCACAGCAGACCGTATGTCGCATGTTCCTTCAAGCGAACAACCAACCGAAGAGCGGCGGGGCAAGGATCACCAATCCAACAGCGACAGCGGCCATCGCCACCAACAACACGGCAGCCGCGGCGGTGTCCTTGGCCACTTTCGCGAGTTCGTTGAATTCTGGAGATACCAAATCGACAACGACTTCGACCGCGGTATTCAGTGCCTCGACGGCCATGACTACTCCGATTGTAAGAATCAGAATGGCCCACTCCGTGCGAGATCGTCCAAGAAAACTGCCGATCGAGATTACGACGACAGCCGCGGCCCCGTGAATCTTGGCGTTCCGCCCAGTTCGAATCATCCGAGCCAGCCCGGCAAACGCACACGTGAAACTGTGTACTAAAGATTGGCTTTGCATTGCAGCATCTCCGATTCCCATGAATTTCCTTGGCTCGGATTATTCGTAAGCCGAAGCGTAAGCAAGGAATCCCCGGTGTTCTCCTCGTCGCTTACGATTTTTGAAGTAGCGCTTTTTGAAGCCGCTCCGGGACTATGAAATCCGCAACTGCAAAACGCGCCAGCGAACGAACGACGTGGTTTTCAGTGAGCGAGAATCCCACGCGGCAACGGCGTGCCGTAAAACATCCAGAGGGCGACGTTGGTCACTATCTGCCATCATTTTCGTGGAGTCGCCGCGTCGTCAACGTTTTTCGATGGATTCGCGGTATTAGGTTGTGTATCAGCCGGTATCGGAGAATCTTGTTTCGTTGCATCGTCGGGCGGCTCATTAGCATCGGCTTCAGGCTTTTCTCTCTCGCCAGTCTGTTCCGCGACGGTTTTTCCGGAATCAGAAGTAGCATCGGCCGGTGAGTCATCGTCCGGCCCGGCAGCTTCTTTCGTCCGGCGCTCGAACGTGAAATCTTTCAGTTCGTCGTTAAAAATTTGGATCAATGCGTGCAGACAACAGGCGACAATGGGTCCAAAGAAGACTCCCCACAGCCCCATCACCTTCAACCCGCCCAACACGCTGACGAAGGCGAGCAACGGATGCAGCTTGGCGTCACTTTGGAGCACAAACGTTCGAATCACGTTGTCCAGCGTGCCGATGACGATCGAGCCGTAAAGTGCCAGCACGATGGCAGAAAACCAATGTCCGTCCATTGCCAGCATCACGGCGCACGGCACCCAAATCAGCCATGTTCCCGCCAACGGAACGAGCGATGCGAACGTCGCGACGACGAAGAAAATAAAGAAGTGATGGAACCCGACAACGTACAGTCCCAGCGCCGTCGCCAAGCCTTGACCAATCGCGGCCAAGAATGTGGCAAGCACGACGGCCCGGACAACTCGGTCGAATTGATTGAGTAATTCGCGTTGGTATTTCGCGTGGACTGGGATCAAACTCTCGGCCGCTTTCAGCAGCGATGGACCATCAGCGAGGAAATAATACAGGCCGATCATGAACATCGCGGTTCCAATCACGGCCGACAGCAAAGCGCCGAGAATGTCGAACGTCTTGTCACTGGCAATTCCCAAACTGCGAGCCGCGATCGCGTTCAATTGGCTGCGGGTGTTCTCCTGAAAAGTTGCCATGTGTTGCTTAAAGGCCGCTCGCTGGAGTGCTAATTGCTTTTCTTCCCGCCTAATTCGTTCTTCTCGAGTTTCTTCGGTCTCCTCGATTTTGGGATCGCGCGCATCCCGTCGTTCCGAGTCGGCGTACGTCGGAAGCAGCGGCTGGACAAGTTCGAAGAGTGTGTCTTCGTTAGTCTCAATCGTTCGCTGCAGCTTGTCGCGGGCCTTTGCCACTCGTTCATTCAGTTGTCCGCCACCGAGCGTATCTTGCGTTAAAACGTAAAGTTGCACGGCACCGAGGAATGTGCCGACCAGCAATGGGATCAGCAGGATTGCCATGACGCTGGCTGTCGTCAGTCCGGCCGCAATGCGAACTCGCTGGTTGGTTCGTTTCAGGAAATACCGGAAAACCGGCTGAAAAAGGATCGTGACCACACCCGCCAGAAACAGCGGAAGTAGAAACGGCGCAATGACTTGGAAAAACGTGATCCCCAAAAAGATGATCAACGCCAGCAGAATTGACAGCGATGCAAGCCGAACCATTACAGTCCTCGCAGCATTGGGATAACTCGGGTAAGCGAACGCCAACTCGAATTGAAAGTCAACAATATCACCTGAAATCGCGGGGATAAGAATAAAGTTGTGGAATTCGGCGATGTTCTCGCGTAGGATCAGGGCCACATTTCTTGGCTGCATCGTTCATTCACGATCAGCCGCTCGATGATACTGTAACGGCATTATTCACGCATCCGTTCACAAAACTGCCAAAACAATCGGGCCAGTGCCAATGGAGGGACAACAAATGGCAAAACGATACATCATCACGCTAACGGCCGCGAACCGGGTCGGTATTCTCGCGGCTCTGACAACCGCTCTTGACGAACTCGGCGGCGACCTGCGCGAGGTCAGCCAAACGGTCGTGCAGAAGTTTTTTACATTGATTCTGGCCGCCGACTTTCCAGAACATCGCGACCGCCAGGTGATCTTCGACCACATTCAAGACATCTGCCGGTCGTTCGGTGTCGAAGTCAGCCTCAAAGACCCCACGCAAGAAACTCTGCAACCCGAGAACGGGCACGAATTCGAACGCTACTTCCTGACCATTGAAGGCAACGACGAGCCCGGCGTGTTGCGACAGGTGACAACGCGACTGGCCAGCGACGAAATTGACATCACCGACCTGTTCGCAACTCATCACGAAGAAGCCAGTTCATTCATCGTCGCGATGGAACTGGCGGTGCCGACAAATGTCGACATTGCACGCTTCAGCGCGGGTCTGTCCGAGTTGGGCAAATCGCTGGACGCCTCAGTAACGTTGCGGCACGAAAACGACTTTGAAGCCGCCAACGATCCACGTCCAGTCCGATCCGCGGCGGCCGTGCAGTCGATTCCTCGTTGAGAGGAGTGTTGGATCGTGTGATTGCTTCAGGCCGGCACGCGACCGGCCTGCTGAGCTTTCCACTCGCGAATCTCGTCGACGAGTCCGGGGGTAATCGTCAATCCAATGGGCTCTTTGAGGAGAAACACGATTCCGTTGATGTCGCGAAGTTGTGGAAACACGATCTGAGGATCGATGTTCGAAAACTTCGCGACGATCTTGGTGATTGGAATTTTTGATTCTTTCTTGGTCAGCATCGAAATGATGCGGGCACACGTGGCGATATCCATGCGGCGCAGTCGCGCCGCCTTGTAAGCTAACCGCCACGCGAGTGCAAACAGTCGAGGACCGCTCAGAATAATTGTCGAGAGAATCTTGACGAAAGAACTGAAATTCTTCGGTCCGACAAATGCCGCCGTCATTCCGTGTCCCGTCAAGCGGCCAATCCATATTGTCGCGGTAACTCCAGGTCCTTTCTCGAATTCCAGACGCTCCAAATGCTCACGATCTGAAATGGCATTGGCAATGAAAAGAACGGCAACGATGATTCCCGAAAACACCAACAGCCCGTTGTGTGAAACTGAAAATAGACTCAATCCGACAAAGCCAGCGATTCCATAGATGATCCAAAAAGTTAAGAAAGTGACAAACGAGCCGAGCAGTATCAATCCGATCGATCCGGAAACACTGAGCCAGCATTCCTGGCGGATTTTGGATTCCAACCAGTCCTTCAGCTTATTGCGTCGAACAGGATCTGACATTTTGGACCAACCTTTGTTACGTTAGGCGTGCATTGCTTGTCCGCTTAACTTCGTCACGTTGTTGTGCTCACAAGACACAGGGTATGCAACAGGAAAAGTGTTCGCAAAGCACCAATAATCGTAACTTCGAGGCCTGCATGAAGATCATCGATATCAAAACTTTCGGCGTAAACATCGATGACGGTGGTAACCATGTTTTCGTCAAAGTGTTGACCGACGAACATCTGCATGGAATTGGCGAAGCGTACCGTGTCGGTCCCGATCACGCCGTCGAGCAGATCGTGCATTATTTCAAGGACTGGCTGATCGGTCAGGACCCGACGCGAATCGAACATTTGTGGCGGCTGATGTACAACGGCTCGCGTTTTCCCGGCGGATCGATGTTGAATGCGGCCATCAGCGGGATCGAAACGGCGCTGTGGGACGTTAAGGGCAAGGCTCACGGAGTTCCCGTTTATCAACTGTTGGGTGGACGATGCCGTGACCGGATCCGCGTGTATTTGGGAATCGGGGGCGACACGCCGCGCGAGGTTGCCGAAGCCGCTCGCGAAGCCGTCGGGCGACACGGCATGACGGCGGTCAAGATGCGGCCGCATCCGCCGGGTATCGAAAAGCTGTCATGGAACCAAGTCCTCAAAGGTACGGCCGAACGATTGGCGGCCGTCCGCAAGGCTGTCGGCGATGACATCGAGATTGGTTTGGATCCGCATGCCCAGATTTCCGAACCTGTTCGAGCATTGGAACTTGCCGATGCCGCCAAACCCTATCGGCCGATGTTCTTCGAAGAACCGCTGCGTCCCGAGAACATTCAAGCGATGGCGCGGCTACACGAAAAAATAAGCATTCCGATCGCGACGGGCGAGATGCTCTACACGAAGTACGAATTCCGCGATCTGATCTCGTCCGGAGCCGCCGACATTGTTCAGCCGGATCTTGTACTATGCGGCGGATTGTTGGAAGGCAAGAAGATCGCAGCGATGGCTGAAGCCGAATACTTGACAGTCGCACCACACAATCCGCTCGGCCCAGTTTCAACCGCCGTGTCAACTCATTTCGCCGCCAGCACTGGGAACTTCCTGATTCTGGAATACCGCATCGACAGCGAAGGACCGATGCGGAAGTTGGTCAAGCAACCATTGAAGCTTGTCGACGGACATCTCGAAATTCCAGAAACACCAGGTATGGGAATCGAACTGAACGAAGACGCGTTCGCCGGTAATCCATTAAAGAAATGGCATCGGTCGTTCCAAATCGATGCCGATGGGAATATCGGATACCAATAGACGCAAATACGTTCGTCATTCGAATTAATTGCAAGCGGGCGGTGGGCTTGAGTCTGCCGTTCAACATAACTTTTTCGGAGGCGTTTCATGAACACACAAATCACACGCCGAGAGATGCTCGCTGGTTCCGCCGCAGTAGCGACGACTTTCTTCATTGGCCGCAGTGCGTCCGCTGCTCCAAAGGCCAAGATCAAATCGATTGATGTCATCAGCCGTCAGCCGCATCTTTACAACGGTTGGCCAACGTTGGCACGTCGCAAGGACGGGCAATTGCTTGTCGTCTGCTCGGGAGGCCGGGAATCGCATGTTTGTCCGTTTGGCCGGGTTGAATTGATGCGATCCGACGACGGCGGCAAGACTTGGTCTTGGCCACGAATCTTGTTGGACGGCGCGATCGACGACCGTGACGCGGGTGTGTTGGAAACGGCGAAGGGATCGATTTTGGTGACAACGTTTACGTCGCTCGCATTTGAATCGACACTGCGCAGCGCGGAACAAGCGAAACCGGGAACGGGTTGGCCGGCCGAAAAGTTGTCTCGCTGGATCGCGGCTCGCGATCGGATTCCGGCCGAACAGCGCAAGGAAGAACTGGGCGTGTGGATGATCCGCTCGACCGACGGCGGTGTGACGTGGTCAGTCCGATACGACTGCAAAGTCAATAGCCCGCACGGACCGATTCCGTTGTCGGACGGCCGAGTGCTGTATGCCGGTAAAGAACTCTGGCACGGTGATAACCGCATCGGCGTTTGTGAATCGGCCGATGATGGCCAATCGTGGCGCTGGCTGGCCACCATTCCCACTCGTCCGGGCGACGACCACAAGGACTACCACGAACTGCACGCGATCGAAGCGGCCGACGGAAGCGTGGTCATCCACATCCGCAACCACAACAAATCCAATTCACGCGAGACGCTACAGTCAGAATCAACCGATGGCGGCAAGACGTGGTCGGTGCCGCATGCGATCGGAGTCTGGGGACTGCCATCGCATCTGTTGCAATTGAAGGATGGCCGGCTGTTGATGTCGTATGGGCATCGGCGTCGTCCGTTCGGCAATCAAGCACGCATCAGTGACGACCACGGTCGAACGTGGTCGGAACCGATGATAATTTCCGGAGACGGTCCCGGCGGCGATCTCGGTTATCCCTCGACCGTTCAACTCGACGACGGTTCGCTCGTCACCGTATGGTACGAGTTAATGAAAGGAACAAGCAAAGCCGTCTTGCGGCAAGCACGCTGGAGCCTCGGCGGGTAAACTCACAACCCGGTTCGTTGCGAATGGCGCAGTGTCTGATTGGATTCCGGATGAAATATCGTTTTCGTATCGCTTGCGTTGTTGTAACAGTCTTGTTGTGTGGCGATTCGCACCGTCTTCTCGCGGAACAGCGACCGTCGAATGGAGTCCGACGTCCCATCGGACTTGTTGTTGCCGACGGTTGGTTATACGTAGCCAACCGAGATAGCGGCAGCATCTCGATTATTGACACACGGAACCGTCGTGTTGTTGACGAAGTTCCAATCGGCAAGCAACTCTCGCACCTCGCCACGGTGCCGTATTCGAAGTTGCTGCTCGCCACCGACTTCGAGTCTCATCAATTAGTTCTTTTGAAGCGGAATGGGCGACGACTGTATGTCGTGCAGCGATTACCGGTCGCGAAGTATCCCGTCAACGTATGCATCGCGAATAACGGCAAGACATGCTGCGTCGCGTCACTTTGGTCACGGCGATTGAGTGTCTGCGAAATCCGATCCGATGCCGATCAACCGACGACCCGCGTCAGGCTCAAGCAATCAATCGATTTGCCGTTTGCTCCACGAGTGCAGTTTGTCATTCCCAAATCTTCAAAAGTCATCGTGGCCGATTCATTCGGTGGTCGTTTAGCAATCGTCGATCTCGGCCAACAACCGATCAAAGTTATTTACAAAACGCTAGATGGCCACAACATCCGCGGCCTCGCCGCCAGTCATGACGGCGAATCGATCTATTTGACGCATCAAGTTCTTAACAGCAGAACGCCGACAACTCATGAAGGCGTCTTTTGGGGCGGAGTGATCAAAAACGTGATACGGATCATTCCGAAAGAAGACTTTTTGTCGGATGCGGCCAGCGAGATCAGGAGTGCGACGTACCCGCTCAGCAAACCCACCGATGGAACTGGCGACCCGGCTAATGTGTTGGTCACATCGCAAGGACGAACGTTGATTTCGCTCTCTGGCGTGAATCGCATTGCCGTCCGCCCGCGCGCGATCGAGCCGTTTTCCAGCCGTGTTGTAGGACGGCGGCCGACAGCGTTGGCCGAGGACCACTCCAATCGAATAGCCTACATCGCCAACACTTTGGATGATTCCATCTCGGTATTCGATCTTTCCAGCTTACGGTTGGTTGATGAGATCAAACTTGGCCTGCCGGTCCAACTTTCGTTGGCGCAACGTGGCGAGCAGCATTTTCATGACGCGCGGTTGTCGTTGGATGGCTGGTACAGTTGCCACAGTTGTCACACCGACGGGCATACCAACGGTCTGCTGAATGACAATTTTGGAGACGGCACGTACGCTACTCCGAAACGAATCCTTTCGCTGCTAGGAACGGGCGAGACTGCTCCGTGGGCCTGGAATGGCAGTGCATCGTCATTCGGCGATCAGATCAAACGCTCGATTCACGTGACGATGCAGGGTGAAAACTCGAGCGGCGACAAAGTTCCCGCGATCGCCGCGTACTTGGCCACGTTGAATGCTCCGCCGTCAATTTCGGATTGCCGCGATTCACGAGACGCGGCGTCGGTCGAGCGTGGCGGCGCGGTGTTTCGTCGCCTCGAATGTGCGCGTTGCCATCGCTCGCCGTTCTACACGACTCCATCGACGTATAACGTTGGCCTGTCGGATGAAAAAGGGGCGAAGCAATTCAATCCTCCGTCACTGCGCGGCGTCAGTCAGCGAGGCTCCTACTTTCACGACAATCGTGCCCGCCGTTTACGAGATGTGTTTATCCGGTTTGGACACGGTTTGTCCGATGATTTGAGCAAGGAGCAACTAAGGGATCTCTTGCAATTCTTGAATAGCCTTTGAGTCGGCGCTAATCTCTCTCGGATGCCGGCCCCGAAGGCCGAGTGGATATTGGGATAAAGAAACTGAAGGTCGTCGAGTCCTCGTCGGTATCATCCAGCCAAAGTTGTCCGCCATGCGCTTCGACGATCGTTCGGCTGATTGAAAGCCCCAATCCTAGTCCGTCGGACTTTGTCGTGCAGAATGAATCGAAGATCGAATCACGGACCTCGGGACTAACGCCGCATCCGAAATCTGTGACTCGCACCAGTGCGACCAACGTGTCTCCGCGTTTCGATTCTGAACTGCTGATGATGACAACACGGTCCTGAGCATCTTGTACTGCCTGAAGTGCATTTTGCAGCAGATTCACGAGGACTTGTTGCAGCTGAACTCGCTCAACGCAAATGGTCGATGTGCTTGTTGACAATTCGAGATGAACAGCGACTGCATGACGACTTAACTCGCTTTCAATAAGAGCGACCGTATCCCGAATCAATTGACTCAAACTGCAGTTTTCCCATGGACGATCCTCTTTCGCGACAAAGCTTCGCAGACAGCGAATGATTTCCTTGGCGCGTTGTGATTGTTCGGAGATGACTTCAATCCACGGGCTGATCGTGCCGTCGTCAATCTTACCCATCTCGGACTTTATTCGAATGGCACCCGCGTAGTTCGAGATCGCCGAGAGCGGCTGAGCCAATTCGTGGGATATACCGGCGACAAGCAAACCGGCTGCATTCAAACGAGACGCACGTTCGAGCGCGACCCTCTGCGTGGCAGCTAGTTCTTCCGCGATCCGACGCTTCGAAACATCTCGCACAACCAGCAAGCCCAGAGGATCCGGCTCCACATGAATCCGGCTGACTGAGATATTGATGTCGATCGCGCCATCGGTATTGCAGATCAGGCGGTATCCCTCTTCGGAATGGAAAAAACAGGTCGTGCGGCAGGCAGCGAGAAACTTGTCGTAATCAATTGTCGTCTTGGAAATCAGCAATTGATCGAGCGTCATCGAAAGAAGATCACTCTTGCGAAAGCCAGAAATCCGCTGCGTTGCCGGATTCACTTCCAGAATGCGGTGCGAGTCCGGTTCGAAAATTATGAATGCATCATTGGCTTCGTTAAACAAACAACGGCTAAGTTCCGCATCCTCGATCGAATATGAAAGAAGTTCCATCGCCGCCTTTCAGTTGATCATTTGGTGAATACTCACGTTGTGGAAAGGGATGACAAGCAATCGTTCTATTGGCTGGATTCGTCCTTTACCACTGCCCAATCGGGCAGTTTTCGGAACCGCTTTCCTTCCGGCGAGACGTACCATCGATACCGGCGTCCAATACGATCTTCTTCGACGCTGGTGGTCCATTTTGGCGGCAGAGAAACCGGCGGCTGGCCGTCGAGCAAGAATTGTATCAGATCGGCTTTTCTCAGTTTGCTGTAACCGGTTAGTGATCTCTTTCGAGCTTCCGAACGAAGTTCTTTGAAAGTTAATTCTTCAAGTTTCTGTAACGTGACGTCTGTTTCGTCGTCCTGCGCGGTGTCGGTGACTGATTCCGGCTGACGAGGAACCGCGCTGACATCCGCTTGCATTAATTCGTCATGCTGATTCTCGATCGGTTGCGGCGGTGAGGTTTGCGAGACTGCGTCAGCATTTGCGTCTACGTAAGTGCTCGTCGTGAATGCATTGGCCGCGACGAAGTATCCTCCCAGCGCGACAAGCAAACCAGCACAAGAAACGGCAACCATTTTGGCTCGTTTCAAGGACACCGGCCGCGCAATTGGCATCGCGGCGATCACGTTCGCAAAATCCTCGATGCTCTTAAATCGGCGATCAGGATCATCAGCGAGCGCTTTTATGATCACATCGTCAACATCGGACGACAGACGCGGATTCACATTCGATGGCGGTTTGATCAATCCCAAAGGACGCTTGCCGGTCAGCATTTCAAAGACAACGCTTGCGAGCGCATACAGATCGGCTCGCTCGTCGAAAGGCAGCCGGTATTGCTGCTCGGGAGCGACATAACCCAGCGTTCCGAATGCTTCGGTCGGCTGATTTGGGCTGGTCAGTGTTGAGACTCCGAAATCCGAGAGCATTGCCGTCCCGTCTTTTCGAAACAAAATGTTCTCGGGCTTCAAATCACAGTGGATGATTCCGCGGCGGTGCAACTCTGAAAGAGCGCCAGCGACTTGCGAAACGATTCTCTTGATCTCGCCCATCGCCATTGGCATGCCGGGTTTCAATCGCTCACGAAGATTACCCCCATCAATGTACTCCATAACAAGATAGAATTGGCCATCGAGCGTGCCGGCATCGAAAACCGTGACAATGTTCGGGTGCCGGACTTGCGCCGCAAACTGAGCTTCCCGACGAAACTGATCTGATTCGCCCGCGACCATTTGGTCGGCAGTTTGCTTGATGAATTTGACCACGGCCAAGCGATCGAGTGTTCGGTGCCGTGCAAGGACAACGGTACTTGAACTCCCTGTGCTCAAGCTTCTGAGATACTCATATTCCGGAATCTGTATGAGAGTATCGGACACAACAAAGACCTGGAAGCTGGTATTCTAATATGGGACGAAGCCGATTGTTCTATCATAGCAGCTAACAGTTTCTTTCAAGATAGGTTTCTGTTTAGTTTCCGTTGATTAAAACGGAATTCTGGCATCATAGTGCGACGACATATTCCAAGATGTCTTGCAGTGGAACCACGTCCGCGAATCGGGCTTGGATGTCGAACAGCGTGAAGACGTGCGCGGCGGGAGCCCGGTCGCCGACGCATTCTCGGATGATGACAGGGCGGAAGCGAAAACTCTTGGCATCGGTGGCCGTGGCGCGAATGCAAGCGCTGGTGCTGCATCCAGTGATTAACACGGTGTCGACTTTGTGCTGGACCAAATAGGAAACAAGATGCGTTCCGAAAAATGCGCTGGCATTGTCTTTCTCGATGATCAAATCCGACGGCCGGGGCGCAAGCCGTTCGTCGATTTGGCAGGCGCGGGCGTCCCATTCACGAAACTTGGGTGATTCGTCGGCCGCCGACTTGAAAGGCTGATCTCCCGCTTCAGGACGAAACGGGCTGGTCGTATAGATGATGGGGATGTTCATCGGCCGGGCTGCTTCCAACAAGATCGCCGTGTTTTCGACCGGAGCGTCCAGTCGCCGGCTGCCTCCCGCGTAGGCATCGTCGGTCCAGCCGTACGCAAAGTCGACGACGACGATCGCGGGGCGTGCTCCACGGCCAAACTTTTCCTGGAAGATCCCGCGTTCTTTGTAGTAGTCGTCAGCCGCCTGCATCGCGGCTTCCAACTGGGCGATGGCCTGATCGTCGGATTGCGTCATTGTTGGTTGGCTCCGATTGGAAGGAATATGTGGAGTATCGACATCTCGAAAAATCGATTATGCTCGCGGAAGGTTTGTTGGTCAAATTCCAGCAGTGTTTGGTCCGATTTGAGTTGGCTCGGATCTGTTGCGAGAGAATCCATGGTCTGCCAGAGTTGTCGTCGGTTTGGTGTTGCGATCGCCTTCGTTGGTGCCTTGGCGGTTCACGGCCACGGTGTCACGGCTCCACCGGCAGCGGATCGGGCAATCGCGCAAAACATCATCATTCGTCGCAATCCGTTCAACGGCCGACGCGCCGTTCCCGCCAGTGGTACCGGACAGTCCACATTCGTCGTCGACCGGGATTTAACACGAGGGCTGGCGGCGGCGGAAGCCAAACTCGCTCAGGGTCAATTCCATGAGGCCTTTTCGTCACTACAACGGATCCTGGATCATCCACGAGATTCTTTCATTCCATCGAAGGCATCGGCAAACGGATACATCAGTCTCAAGGCGAAAACCGAGGCACTGCTGTCGACCGTCAATAAGAATGGCCGTGCAACGTACGAGTTGCAATTCGGCCACGAGGCGCGGCAACAGCTCGAACGGGCGTTGGCCACGAACAACGCGGCCCAATTGCAAGACCTGTCGCGGCGTTTTTTCCTGACGAAGGCCGGCTTCGAGGCCACGTATCTGCTGGGTTGCCACTATCTGGATCACGCCGAACCCATCTCAGCCGCGCTGTGTTTCGAACGGCTGCTGGCGTATCCCGCCGAGTGCAAAAAGTGGGAGCCGGTGTTGTCTCTGAAAACAGCCGTCTGTTGGGCTCGTGGCGGAAGGCCCCAACGTTCGGCGCGAACGTTGGTGAATTTGAAGGAAGCCGCCGGTCAAGATGCCCTTGAGTTGTCCGGCCGCAAGATTCCGTTCTTCGAAACCAAGGACGACGCCTTCGGTTGGCTGGCTGAAATCCTGGGGCCGCAGAAACAACCGGTCAGCTCACCCAGCGAAGAATGGGCCGTCTTTCGCGGAGACGCGTCTCGCAATGCGAGAAGTGTTGATTCGGTGCCAGTTGGGGAGGAGATTTTGGTATCCGCGACGCTCGGAACATCAAGTGCATACGTGCCAGCAAACGACAGCGAAGTCAGTGGCGTTCGGCCGTTCACATGGCAGTTCTTGCGGGCACGGCTTGCCGTGCTCGCTCAACTTCAAAGCGAGAGCAATGCGACAACTCTGCCCGCAACGCATCCGTTGATTGTCGGTGACGTCATCATTTACCGGACTTTCCGAAACCTAAAGGCCATTAGCGTGAGTACGGGCCAATTATTGTGGAAGACGATTGCCCCGGATCCGGCGTTCCGCGACCTGTCGATGTTTCTGGATAACAACGTAACCGAATCGAGCGAGAACACAGAGAGGTTATCGGCTCAACAGACCATGCTACGGAATGCGGCCGATCGTTTCTTGAAGCAAAGGGCGTGGCACGACGTGACGTCCGGAACACTCAGCAGCGACGGCCATGCCGTATTCGCTATTAACGAAACAGGAATTGATGGATCGTTTGGCAATCTAACGAACAATCCGCTCCGAGAGTCGTTCGCAATCACGGGGCACAACAAGCTAACCGCATTCGAGGTGCGTAGCGGTCGGTTCTTATGGGAAGTCGGCGGGCCGTCGGATGCTGAGATTGAAGACCATCGCGGACAATACGAGTTAGGTGCCGCCGGTTCGTTTTTCCTGGGGCCGCCGTTACCGCACAAGAAATTGCTGTTTTGTCTTGTCGAGACAAACGGCGAGATTCGGTTGGAAGCACGCAATCCCGCCAGTGGAAAACTCGATTGGGAACAGCCACTGATGATGCCCGACTTGTCAGTGATTCAAAACTCGTTGCGGCGCCAGTCGGGGATCAGCCCGGCTTATGCGGACGGGTTCATGGTGTGTCCAACGACGGCGGGGTCGATTGTTGCGGTGAATCTGGACCGACGCGTGCTCAGTTGGGTTTACCAATACCCAACGAAGATCGAACGTCATACGGAAACGAATCCGTTTGCCAGGCGTTTTCGTGGCCGCCGGGGCCGTGTCTACTCAATGGCGAGCTTTAACGACGAGTCCCGCTGGGTTGACGCCGTTCCCACAATTGCCGACGGCCGAGTGATATTGACTCCTCGTGATTCGAACGAACTACATTGCGTCAATCTTGATGACGGATCATTGGCTTGGAAAAAGCCTCGCGGTGAAAAAATGTACGTCGCCGCCGTTCACGACGGCGCGGTCGTTGTCGTGGGCCGGTCTAAAGTTCAGGCCTTCCGTCTGGATGATGGCGAACCCGTGTGGAAGCACGAACTGCCCGTGCCAGTGCCAAGCGGACGCGGAGTTCACGTGCGGAATGTCTATCATCTGCCGCTCTCGACTGGCGATGTCGCGACGATCGACTTGCGGACGGGAAGTCTGCTGGCGAGGTCTCGCGCGCGGCAAAAATACAGCCCCGGCAACTTGGTCGCCGCCAAGTCCGCCTTGGTCTCTCAAAGTTCCGACGCAATCGTGGTGTTTCTCGGCTACGAGGAATTGGTGGAACAGTATTCCAGCGACCTGAACCGAAATCCGCGTGATCCGAAGGCCTTGGCGTTACGCGGTGCGGCTCGGTTGCATCTCGGGCAGACCGAATCCGGCCTCGCCGATCTCCGCGCATCGCTCGCCACAAAGCCTTCGCCAATCGCACGGACGATGATCGTCGATGTGCTGTTGGAACGCCTGCGGATTGATTTCGATCGTCACCGTGATGCCGTGCCCGAGATCAAACGGCTGGCCAACGATCCTTTTCAGCAGGCACAATTTCTGCGGTTGTATGCCGATGGGCTTACGAATGCCGGCGATCGTGTCAATGCCTTTGGCGCGTATTTGAAACTGGCGGCATTGGAATCGGGAGACGACGGATTGGAACGCGTCGATGGTTCGCATTTCGTGCGAAGTGGCCGGCGTGTGCAGGCCGTGATCCGCTCGACCTATGCCAGGGCCGTGCCGGATGAACGGCAGTTGCTTGATCAGATGTTGAAAGAACAGCTCAAATCGGCCCGCGCCGGCCAAACACCCCGGTCACTACAGGCCTTGTCAAGGTTTTCGCCGAATGAAGCGGTCGCCATTTCCGCCCGACAGACATTGGCCGAACGATTCGTTGTTTCAGAGAACAATTTGGAACTCGAGTTTTTGTCCAAGCGGATGGTTGCCAGTGACGATCCGTCGGCCGTGCGCGCCGCGACGGCACGGCTGGCCTGGTTGTATTTGAAAAACGGCAGAGCACAAGCGCGTCCGCTGCTACACCGCCTGTCGACAGAATGGAAAGACAAGCTGTGCCTGGACAACAAAACGGGCGGCCAGCTTGTCACGAATTGGTCGAAACTCGCTCAACAGATCCCGTCGATACAGCCGTGGCCAGACCAGCCATTGCAGGCTGAAAAGGTGGAACGTGAAACGCCGATCGAACGGTTCTATTCCATCCCGTTTCGCGGCGATGCGTCATCGGCTCCAACGACTTGGCGGCTAAAACTCGATCAACAATTGCAAAACGTTGCCGCTCACGATGAACGCGGCAACGAGCTTTGGAGGTTAAAGGTCGCGGATGCTCCATTATCGATTTCTAGCAGTGCCGGCAATTATGTCCGGTCATACGGACACCTACTGGTGCTGACCTTGGGAAACCGGTTTGTTGTCCTGGATACGTTGGCTAAAAACGCAACTCCAAAATTGCTGTGGCAACGCAATCTGTTTAGCGGATCGATCGGTCCGGCGAATTCGGGCGGTGTTCGGGTGCAGCCGTTGTTCTTGCCGGGCGGACGTCGGCGATTCGGAATTGCCGATCAATTCGGCCAGCCGATCGGAATGGTCGGCATCGTGAACGACGATTTTATTTGCTATCAGGCCGGCAGCCGTTTGTTTGCCGCCGAGCCGTTGACCGGCAAGATATTGTGGGTCAAACACGACATTCCGTTTGGTAGCGAATACTTCGGCGACCGAGAATTTGTGTGTGTCCCGGATGGCTTGAATGATCAACTGATCATTCTGCGAGCCACCGACGGCGCGACGATTGGAAAGCGCGATCCGGGGGACTTGGACATGCGGTTTAAGACGATCGGACATCGTGAACTGGGTGTCAAGATCGTCGGCAATCGGCAACGGATTAGCCTGTACGACCCGGTCGCCGTGCAAACAATTTGGCAGCGTGAATTTGACTAGCAAGCCCAGACGACACTGATCGCGAAGGATGAGCTAGCCATTGTCGAACCGACGGGAAAATTCCGTGTGTTGAAAATTGATAGCGGTGAATCAGTACTCGAGGCGGCACTCGATCCCGATCATGTTGCATCGCTCAGACGAATTTACGTGCTTCGCTCGCTAAATCATTATGTCCTGCTAGCCAACACACGTTTTCAAGAACGAAACCCATTCAGTACGAATACGATCAACAATCAGCCAATCGTACACGGCCATGCCTTTGGATTTGATCGCCGTTCAGGGCGGAAACTCTGGGACACGAAACTCGCAAGCCACGGTATCAAACTTGATCAACCGCAAGAGCTACCCGTTCTCGTATTCACAAGCCGGCGATCTGCGAAAGACGACAACAATCGGATAACCAAGGCGCCGAGATATCTAATCTCAATTCTCGACAAACGCACGGGTGACTTTGTTTATGAAGAGGCGACAAGGGAATCATTCATCACGTATTCGTATTCGGTGGATCCCAAATCGAATCGCATTTCGGTCAATTTCGCTGACTCTGCCATCGACTTGGCATTTGCCGATGACACACCGCCCGCCGAGAAACGATCAAAGCCTGATAAGAAATCCGGTGTGCCGAATAGCGACGAATCTCGCTAGGTGACCAAAGCGCCGAGGTCCTCACGACAGGCCCACGTCAGCCGCTCGCCAACAGGCTGTAAGAATTCAATCCTGTGAATTCTCGTTCGAGTCTCCGTCTGGCGCAGTTTGTCCGTCTGGCGCAGTTTGGTAGTGGCCTTTGCCCCAGACGTTCTGGTTGTAGCTGGAAGATTCTCCACGGGGAATCGTGATCGTTTCCCAGTCATCGCCGGCCAGTATCCGGGCAATCATGATGATTTGGCCGACATGATAACCGCAATGTGCTAACGAGCGATGAATGGCCAGCGGCACCGAATGCGGTTCGCCACGAATAGTGATCGTCTTCAACAAGTCTTCCACCGCGAGGCCATTCAGCGTGTCGAAGAGACAATTCCAACCCTGCTCCCAATAATCAATCAATTCCGTCCGATCGCCAAACGAATCGACAAACTCGTCGTCTCGGTTCCGCCACGGTTTTTCGCCATCAGTCGCCAGGAAGTGCGTCCATCGCGAAAGCAAATTCCCGGCAACATGTTTCATGATCACGGCAACGCTGTTCGTGTTCGGATCCAATGCAATGTGCAATTGCGCGTCGGGCAATTGAATGACCGCCTTGTCCGCCCAATTCTTGTTGGCGCGGAACGAGGCGATCGCGCTTTCGATGACGGTTACACGGACATCGCGTTGCGAGGCCATCGCATATCCCCAGGTTTGTTGAGACTCACCCGTGTAGGGCGCTTCACGGATTGCACGTTGGCTGGCGAACCAAAACAAGTTTGCCGTACGTTTACCGCCATCACAATCCAGCGCGGCTGTTTGGCCACAAACAAAGAGTCTGGACCGGCGATTGTAAACATGCGCACATATTCATGCGGTTAACCGCAACTTGCGTAATTTGCATGGTTTGTATACTGCCGTTGACAGAGACTGTCTGGTAATCTGTTGTTGTACATGGACGAAAATCAAACGGTAGATTCTTGAACCATGTTCCGATGGACCGAATTCATTGACTAGGATGGGTTTACTTTTCGAAGCGGGCCAAAGACATGCGAAGGGACGAACTCGGATGGCAAAGAAATACAAGTCGCCGCCTCTGACAGCACGGCAAAAGGAAATCCTCAAAATTATCTCGGATAGGATTGTTGATCGTGGTTATGGCCCAACCGTACGGGAAATCGGTGATCTGACTGGTATCCGTTCTCCGAATGGAGTTATGTGTCACTTAAAGGCATTGGAAAAGAAGGGGCACATCAAACGCGAGGCTCATCTGTCACGGGGAATCGCATTAGTGGACAGTCCCGTTGACAGAATGCGGAAGCACGCCAAGGCGCTCGCAAGAGCGTGGGACAAAGGTGAACTGAAGCCGAAGAACAAGAGTTTCGAAGAGAAACTCGACGCCATCTTCAAAGATCTCCGCAAGATTGCGTGATTCGTCAAGAAATACGCCATCAACGAAAGCGACCGGCGGACGCAAGTCCTCCGGTCGCTATTCTGTTGAATGATTACGGCCGACGGCGCATGTCCCGTGCATTATCCCAACTCGGCGATCGGTTCGCCGTGGGGTAGAATCGGCATCGGCCGGCCGCTGGGGTCGATGAACGACCGGTCGTAATCGATTCCCAAGAACCGATACATGTTGGCCAGCAAGTCGTTCGGTTCCAACTTACGGTCTTTCGCATAGGCTCCGTTGGCCGTGGTTGAACCGATGACTTGTCCCATGTTCATCCCGCCGCCCGATACGAGGACCGACATCGCTCCCGGCCAATGATCGCGGCCCGGTTGGACGATTCCAGACTGCGTGCCCTTTTGCGGATTGATTCGCGGAGTGCGGCCGAATTCTCCAGTGACAACGACCATCACTTTCTTGTCGAGACCGCGAGCGTGGATATCTTCGATCAACGCGGCTATCGCCTTGTCGAAAACCGGCAGTCGAGCCCGCGTGTCGTCATACAAGTGACCGTTGACGGCGTGGATGTCCCAGTTACCGATACCGCCCGGAATGCCGGGGTTCTGCATCTGCATTGTGACGAAACTGCAACCGGCTTCGACCAATCGCCGAGCCAACAGCGCTCGCTGTCCCCACTTGTGACGCCCGAATCGCTCGCGAGTCTTGGGATCTTCCAGACTGATGTCGAACGCCTTGCGCGCTTTGTCACTGGTCAGTAGTCCGAGTGCCTGTTCGTTGAACTTATCCATCGCGGCAATCGAGCCGCTGCGATCGATTCCGCGTTTCATGTCGTCGAATGCGCTCAGCAGCGTGACTCGGTCATCCAATCGTTGCTTTAATTGCGGAGCGAGCGACAGGTTGGGAACTCGAAAGTTCTTGGCATTGGGATCGCCGCTGACGACGAACGGCAATGCCGACTCACCCAGATACGCACTGCCGCCACCGTAGACTCGGTTTTGATTGCCGATGTAATTCGGAATGCCGATGCTTCGGTTTTCCTGGACACGGTTAACGACTGTTCCAATTGTTGGGAATTGGGAAATCGGCTCAAGTGGCCGCAGCGGGTCTCTACCGGAAAGAAACCGTCCCGCTCCGCCAGCATGATTGGCAAACTTGTGCGAGATCGAACGGATGATCGTAAACTTGTCAGCAACTTTGGCGTGCAACGGCAGCAACTCACAAATGTCGATGCCGTCAACTTTCGTCGCGATCGGATTCATCTCGCCACGATAATCGAGCGGAGCATCCGGCTTCAGATCGTACGTCTCCATGTGGCTGGGGCCGCCTTGTAGCCAAATCAGAATCACGGAAGTATCGGGCGACGACTTCGTGGATTGAGAATCCGCGTTTGCCCGAAGTCGCAACAGATCGCTCAGCCCGAGTCCGCCAAGCGTCAGAAATCCAGCCTGCAGAAAACTTCGGCGCGTTTGAGGTCCGGGACAAATTCCGAAATCCTGACTCATCTTGAGATTCCTGGGTGTCTTTGCGGGCGGGGAAGTCACGGATGTGGTATTGAGAGAAAACGAATCGCGCTTCTCGAAGGGTCGCAGGTTCACTCGGTTGTCGTAGCCGCTCAAAATCCTCGAAGATGCACTATACCGCTGAATGGGGCGTTGAGTCAAAACCATCTCTGACTTCCACATATAAACCGGAATTCGTAAATCGGACAAATTTTACCGTTTGTGAAGAAAACGAGCGAACTAACTTGGCCAATCGAGGGTCTTATTCGAGAAAGTGAATCAATTCGCAAATTAGTCTTGGACCGATGAATTCCGCAACATCAACGAATCTGAAACTGTCAGGGCAGACCGCCGAATCCGTTAATCGATTCGGAGGTCCATCTGGTTTTCCATTGCAACATTGACACCGACCGACGTTTGAGATTTCGATCATCGGCCCGGTGTCAGGACACCGGGTTTTTTATTGGCAACGCGACAGCCTTCTCGGAGACAATCACATGGTTAAAGCCGTACACGTTTTACACGTGCGTTTCGACGGTCGCAGCTTAGACATTCCACTGAGCGATCTTGATGTCGGTCAGCTATCATCGTCTCACGAGATCAAGCAAGCCGTTGCCAATTATTTGGATGTGCCGGCCGGAAAGTTACGGCACTATGTTGTCGACCGCCACGACACCGGTAACCTGACGGTTCGACCGGAAGCGGTCTTTGGATAATTCGAAACAAAGCACCCGTACCCAACGGCGAAAGCCTACAAACACACCCTTAATATGGGAGAGGTTGTGGGTTCGAGTCCCACCGGTTCCATTCACGACAGCACGGGACCGTAGCTCAATGGCAGAGCGCTCAGTTTAAATTGCTTTGGCGACTTGTACGGGTCTTTTGAATACAAAGGATTTCTGAAAGGAGAAGTCATAGATCTGATCACCCGGCGAATTTGAAAACCCTGGCTGCAACAACCGGCGATGTGGCCTACGGCCAGCTATAAAGAGGAAACAAAGTCCGTACCCAATGGCATGAGCTTACAAACTGGTCACCACGACTTCTAATCGTGTTCAGGTTCAAGTCCTGGCCCCTCCGCTTGCGGCAAACATTTTTTGGGAGGGGTTGAAAATCGCTTTTGTGACTTGTACGGACTTTTTTAATTCAGCCTCGCTCGGTTAAACATCATTCCGACGCGAATAGGAATAGCACTAATGGCGACACACGAGCACGATCTGCGGCTTGACATCTTTAACACGCTGCTGACGACACCGCATCGTGATCTGCAAAAGATCTGGCCGGTGCACCGTGATCTCGTCGAGTTGGATCCGTTGTTCTACGTTCGGCTTGCGGCATGGTATCAGGACAACGGTGACGTACGCGATCACAAGGAAATGTTCGTTGTGACGCTCGTGCAGAGTGAATTTGACGGACATCGCGACGTGGGACTTGCCATGCTGCGTGGTCTGCCGCCGTACGAATTGGTGCGCGTGATCGACTTCATTCACGGTCGCAAGACGACTCGCAAGGTTGCTGTCGCTGACAAGAAGCAGCGACGCCGGCAGGCTCGTGAGTTGGTCGGCACTGCCCGAGGCCACAAGCGTCAGAATAACGAGCCGGAATTCGAGACGAGAACCGACAACTTCGGATTGTTCCGCAATGTTCCGCGTTCGGTGAAGACCGAAGTCGCGCGGTACCTGCGCGAGCGGGAAGCCGACGCCGATTGGTTCGACTCGACAGCACTCGTTGCCCGCCGTGCGCTGAAACGGCTGTATGCTGTGCTGCATATTCGGCCGGGCGAGCGGGCGCAGAAGATCCTGTTCGACAAGGAACCGCCGGCCGACAGCCGGTTATTCGCGTTGCGCGAGCTTTCGAAGGCCGAGAAACCGGCCGATCAGGCCCGGGCGATTGTCGAACACCGCATCCCGTACCGAGTGGCGGCGACAGTCGTCAAGCAGATGACGCCGACAGTCATGCTGGCGTTGATCGAACGGATGAGTCCGCAAGACCTGATCAACAATCTGGGATCACTGAAGCGACGGGGTGCGTTCGACAACGCTGACCTGAAGGCAATGATCGAAGACAAGCTGCAAGTGGCCAAGACGGCCAAGCGCGTCAGCGCGTTCAAGGCCGACGAAGCCATGAAGTCAGCCGGCGTGTCGGAAGATGTCCGGAAGCAATTGGAAGAAATCGCTGACACACAAATCAAGGCCAAGGGACGTATCAAGCGTCCAACGGCGTTGCTGGTCGACAAGTCGGCGTCGATGGACCAGGCAATCGAATTGGGCAAGCGGATCGGTTCGATGATCTCGACGATCTGCGACGACCAGTTGTACGTGTACGCGTTCGACACTATGGCGTATGCGATCACCCGAAAGGGAGGCGACTTGGCCGATTGGGAACGTGCCTTCCGCGGCATCAAGGCGGGCGGTGCGACATCATGCGGTGTTGCTCTGGCCCAGTTGCGCCGCAAGAAGCAGTACGTCGAGCAGATCATTATGATCACTGACGAAGGCGAGAACACTCCGCCGATGTTTGTGAATGAGCTGCAAGAGTACCGTAGCGAAATGACGGCCGATCCTAGCATCTGTCTGGTGCGAACTCCAAACGGAGCAAATCACTTGGAAAGCCAGTGCCGCCACAATGGAATCGTCGTCGACCTGTTTCAGTTCAGCGGTGATTACTACTCGTTGCCAAACCTGGTGCCGATGTTGACGCGGCCGTCAAAGATGGAACTGCTGATGGAAATCATGGAGTACGCGCTGCCGCAACGGAAGACGGCGTAGTTGATGGATCTGAAATCCCGGCTTCTTCAACGAAACCGGGATTCACGAGAGGTGGTTTCAAACCTGGGAGGGCGAGGCTCCCGCCGAGCCGAAACACCGAGAAATACCGGCT